>CAJOJI010000021.1:0-21265 GCA_905234715.1 uncultured Saccharofermentans sp. | reverse complement strand
GTTTCTAATTTCCCTGTTGACCTGATTAACCCATCGTCTTGAATGTCCTCGCATAAAAACAATCCTCCCGACGATCAGAACTGATCCTGACCGTCAACAGATGACGGAAAGGCACCGGGCAAAGATTCAGAGTCTTTTTCAAACAAGACACTGTCACCGGGATATATCGTTATTGTATGTCCGCAGTAGATGCATTTTCCTTCAAACGGCTTTGAAGGGATCTCTCCTATCGACTTTCCGCAAGCCGGACATACAACCCTGTTTAGCTGGGGATCGAGCGTAATCTTCTGCTCTTTGACCTTATCGAGCTTGGCATTTAACTGTTCGCGGGTATAACCCTTTTCGAGCATGAGTTCCCACATGGCACAGACCATAACGTCAAGCCTGTTAACGGTATTGCCGTTTCTCTCGAGCTTTGCGCTATCGCGATTAAAAATTTCCATAATACAATTACCACCTTATTCCATTTAGTGTATAAAAAATATTATACATTTTTCAGATTAACTTTGAAGGACTTACTGAAATCCGAGCCGACTGATATGGTTGCCGTACACTTCGAAAGATTGTAGATCACAGACCATTGAGTCTTGCTGTCATAGTACATGTGTCCCGGCTCGTAATACTTGTGGCCGTCCATCTGCGCTTTATTAAGAAGATTCATGGCTTCGGTCTCACTCATAATCGAGTTACTTTCTTTTAGGCCGTTTTGCATGATCTCGAAACGTTCTTTGCCGGTGCCGTTCTTTTCATCTGTCGAGAGTGTGAAATTTGTCAGGCAGAAACATTGATCTTCTATTTCTTTCCTGATGACAACCATTTTGTTATCAAGGTATTCGATAACAGCAGAATTACCTTTCCGGTCAGCCATCTGGAAATGATATCCGATCTTGCCGCTTGAATTCATATCAACGCTCTTAAGGATCTTAATACCCTCTTCAACATCGGCAGCATTATCCAAAAGCATCCTGACAGCAAGCGTGGTCATAACCTTGGGCTTTCCGGTATCCTGATGCGTTATCTGTTCAACTGCTGTATTTACCGCAACTGCAAACCCCTTCTCATTCATTCCGTCGATCGGACTATATACCGAAGCCAGCGTCTTAAAACGGTTTATCAGGTTCTTCTCCGGAAGATTGTTCTGGTCGAATCCGATATGTCCCAGATTAGATAATGCAAAAGATCTGTATCCGTTCTTAGGGACAGCCTTTACAAGCATTGCCATGCTTGTCTTATAGTCGAAATTTCTTGCGAATATCCTGTCGTCTTCAGGAGTAGCTGCAACAAACGTACTGCATGCTCCTTCAGGCCTTATCTTCACGGGAAGCCCGTTAAGAAGTATCTTACAGACATTTGCTGCAAATTCAGTGTCAGTTCCACACCCCATGCCTAGAAGGCGCTCCAACTGATAATCTGCCGTATATTCCAAAGAATATATAGGAATATCCGGTATCTTTCTGAAAGACCTCAGTGCCTTAAACATGCCCTTCATAGTTTTGCGCCTGCTTCCTTCAGACCATCAAGTCCGAGATAGTGATAGCAGATAAGAGAACGCAGTTCTCTTAACAGATCTTCTTCATCCGAATACTTAATAAGAATATCTGTGAGACCGTAAATCAACATCTTGGATATTAATTCCTTGGCGCCTGACATCTCAATAGGACATGTATTAACAAAACTGTCGGTTATCAGTTTTTCGATCATCTTCCGGTCTTTTCCGCCTTCTGACCTGAGCATTATCAGGATGGCTGAACGGAATTTACTAAGCAATCCGGCAAGCACCAGAGGCATTTCCCTGGACTTATCCATTGCACTCTTACTTATGGTCTCCTGCGAGAAAAAGGTCGGCGCCATGCTGATGATCGCTTCTCTTGCAGGGCCGACTATCGTCTCATATATCTCTTCTTTGGATCTGAAGTAACGGTAGATATTGCTTTTACTGATATTACAATTACCTGCGATCATCTTAAGAGAAGCATCTTCATATCCTCTCTTGATAAACAAACGCTCTGCTACGGTAAGGATATTGGTCCTGATATCATCTTTTTTAACCTGCATGTCTTATCTCCGTTTCTTCATTGCACAAACCAAAAGCGACCTGTTTTACACATACAAAAATAGCATAAACGCCTTATGTTTCCAATATTATTCATTTATTAGCGACCGATATTCGATTTCGTTTTCGATTGAACCGAAATCATTGGTTTAACAATTCCTTTGTGCTACTTTATCAGTAAGGTAAGAGTCGCTTTTGAACAGCCACAATAATAGAGAGAATAATATGGATTCTATAACTAACAGAGGAAGACAGTTTGAGGTAGATCTGATAAAGTTTTTTGCCATTCCGTTCATGGTCTGCGTCCACTTCTATGAGCAGTTTGGAGCTTTTGATTCTGATGGTTTTCAAGATGTTGCTATGACTCTAAAAAAAGACTTGGCAATATTTGACAATTCTTCAGTTAAGGCTTGTTTCTCATCAAGTAATCAGAATAGGGTATCCCCTGTCGATCTTGTTAATGGTAAATCCATTTTTTTGGCAATTCCTGATCATCTTTTCAAATCTTATGCACCGGTATTCAGGCTGATCATAAACACTTGTATGACATATATCATGTCATGTGATGAGACTCAGCGTGAAAACAAGCGACCTATATGGGTACTTATAGATGAGGCCGGAAGTATTGGCAAATTGCCAATTTTGGAAGATGTCCTCGCACGCGGACGATCAAAGGGAATTCAGTGCAGTCTGGTAATACAATCTGATGCTCAGTTGGATGAACACTATGGCAGAGATATGGCTCGTACCATTAAGGATTGCTGTAAGACAACCATTGTTTTCGGTTCAAATAATGACCAAATGTGTGAAGCCCTCTCTAAGAGGACAGGTGTTTTCAGCGAATCAAAGATATCAACAACTACCCGTGGTAGCTCATTGTCCGAAGGTTCGTCTCGAAGCGAATCTACGGAATATCGACCAGCGGTCGATGTCGCGGATATCCAAAATTTGTCGGATAAAAACAAAGTTTTGGTATTCGCGAAAGGCACTTGGTTTATCGTTGACAAAGCTCCGTATTTCAAAATTAAACAGTTCAACGATAAATCAAAAGAAATCGAAAAGCAGTATAAGGAACTCCGACTTAAGAGTTCCTAATACTGATATTCGATTCATCCGACCGAAGGTACGGATGTCCGGTTCGCATCCTCACCGTTTGAGGATGTAGTCTCTCCGACAAGGCGTCCCTTCTGGAAAGAAACGCTCTGCGAGAGCTGCCGGCAGGCGTCCTGGACCTTTCGAGTGCATCGCACGATGAAAGGTCCGAGGACACGTACCTTATAAATAAGGGAACCGCCCCTACCCCACAGAGAGGAGACAATATGGCTATCAGCGTTGGAATCCCGGTAATGAAATGCAGTCTTAATCCATCACAAACGGTAAGTGCAAAGACGGGTAAAAAATCAAAAACGTGTGCTGTTGATAAAGCATGGAACGAGATGAATGATCAGCGTTTAGGAAGAGACGAAACAATAGATAAAACCATGACACAAAACAATGTCTGGATGGAAGGTTCTTCTCAAGATGATGTTGTTGGCATGGTTCAAAGAGAAATCGAACGTGTCAATTCAGAAAGACATGAAGTAGGACTCAAATCTATTCGTAAGGATACTGTATCCGTCATATCAATCATAGAGAAACCTTCAATGGAATATATGAAGAATTTGTCATATGAAGAAAAAATAAGCTTCCTGAATGACAGTCACAAGGTTATGAAGGAGCTGATTAATGAATGGAATAAGAATTGGCAAATTATTGAAGCGGTTCAACACCATGATGAATTTGGAGGACTATCCGCACACAGTCATACTCTTGTGCTTATACCTTCTGTTAATGAAGATGGTATTGCTTTCTTTAATGCTAAACGCGAAGTAAACCTGAAATTTTTCACATATATCAATAAGAACTACCCCGCAATGATGAGAAATATGGGTTACGACATATCTGACTGCAAGACATTCGATATGCTAACTGAAGAAGAGAAAGAAGAAAGAAAACTCAACCCACCTGAACATGGTTTGGATGCTACCACATATAAACAAAAGCACATAAAGGACTTGGCAATTGAGCACAAACAGCTTCTTAATGAAAATATAGAGCTGAAAAAAGAGCTTTCTGTAAAGGAATCCGTAATCCAAAAACTCAAAGGAGAAGTTGAAAAATATAAGGAATTATATTTCAACCTTAAAACAAAATTCGAAGAATTCACTCGAAAAGCCGGTGCTAAACTTTTGAGGCTTTTCGGAATTAACGCACCAGAAGGTTTGCAAGAATTTCCTTCAACAGAAATCAATCAAGGGATTAAGAACATGTATGACGGAGTAAAAGAAACAGATTCTCGTCAATATCGTGTTATCCCTGACATTGAAGACGGTAAGTATCGAGTTGCATATAGGAATGCATCAGGAATATATGAAACTGTCAAAGGAGGCTTTGCAAGTCGTGATCAAGCCGAACTGTTTCGCAAAAACATAAGCTTAGCAGCACTCAATGTAAGTAACACAATTAAAAACGGGATCAAAAGCGGAAAATAGCGATGAAAGAAAACGTTCCTATTTCAGAAAAGGCTCTGCTTACTTTAGAAGAAGCTGCCGAATACTTTAGCATCGGAATAAACAGATTAAGAATCATTACTGCCGATGAAAATTGCCCATATGTTTTGTGGGTAGGTAATCGACGTCTAATTAAGCGCAAGCCTTTCGAAGAATACCTTTATAGGAATCACTCCGTATGAAATATCAGAACGTTGCAAAACATTTGTTCTCTGCATATAATGAATTCAGCTCCCTTTTTTCAATTCTGGAGGTGCATTAATGCAAACTAGATACGCAAAAGGAAGAATAAAGTTAAAGAAAGGAGAATACCAAAGACCAAACGGGTCATTTGAGTATAAGTGGACTGACAGGTACGGTAAACGCCATTCTGAATATGCCAAAACTTTAATAGAGTTAAGAATTAAAGAAGATGCAATTCGCAAAGATCTTTTAGATGGACTGACAGGCATCAATCTGAATTTGACAATAAACTCATATTTTAAAATCTGGCAGAAAATCAAAAGCGGAGTAAGAGAATCATCCTTTTCCACTTATTTGCGTCTATATCAAAGGTATATAGAGACACAATTTGGTGAAACCAAACTCAAAGACCTGACTTACAGCAAGGTTGTACTGTTTTACAAGGATCTTCTTGAGAATCACGGATTAGGAATTTCAAGCGTAAACAACATAAACGTCGTCCTTTCGATGATCCTCAATGTAGCAATCCGAGACGGTGTTTTAAGGACTAATCCATGCAACGGAGCGTTGAAGGAGCTGAAGCGTAAATACGCCGGAACCAAAAAGGAAGTCAAAGCATTAACAAAGGCTGAACAAGAAGTATTCGAAGACTTTCTCAAAAAGCCGGGAATATTTCACAGTTTATATCCTCTAATAACGGTAATG
The DNA here is from genome assembly GCA_905234715.1 of uncultured Saccharofermentans sp. Taxonomy (GTDB): domain Bacteria; phylum Bacillota; class Clostridia; order Saccharofermentanales; family Saccharofermentanaceae; genus Saccharofermentans. The sequence continues at coordinate 15,775 of CAJOJI010000021.1, read as the reverse complement.
TTATACACAGGGATACGAGTCGGCGAACTTGGCGGAATGAGATGGGCAGACATAGATTTTGAGAAAAATCAGATAGAAATAGCTCATACTCTCCTATTTGAAGAAAAACCTGGGCAAAAAGGTAGCGTTTTCAGCTTGAATCCGCCAAAAACAAAGACAAGTGAACGTAAGATTCCCATGAACCCCAAAGTCAGGGATGCTCTGCTAAGAGAGAAAAACAGACAGTTGGCAGATGGAATCAGTTGTAACGTTACAGTCAACGGATACTCAGACTTTGTTTTCCTTGATGATAACGGCAGCTTAATTCATTACAAGAAGCTCAATCACCGCTTAGACAGGATATCTAAAGCGATAGACAACGAGATCAAGAGTAATGGAACCATAAACGGCCTAACCTCCTTCCCTCACGTTCACAGCCATATGCTGAGGCATACGTTTGCGACAAGAATGAGAGAAGCCGGTGCGGATATAAAGGCTACAGCCGACATTATGGGTCATACAGAAGTCAACTTAACACTGAACACCTATACCGATGCCAGTGAAGATTTCAAGAGACAGGAAATCGCCTTGCTTGATCAGATAAAAACAGATAGAGCCGGGTAATCAACCTTACGACAAAATTTACGACAAATTTATGTAGGGTTATGTAGGTTTATAAAGACTTGTGTGAATAGAAAAACAATTTGGTTCAAACTCAAAAACCGCTCAACCGCGGGCTTTTTCCTAGAAAAACAAAGGAGTCACCGGAACCGGTAACTCCTCTATGGTGGGAAGAGGTGGATTCGAACCACCGAAGTCGATGACGACAGATTTACAGTCTGTTCCCTTTGGCCGCTCGGGAATCTTCCCATATATATTAAATTGTTGTGTATTGGTGGGCCTTCGGGGACTCGAACCCAGGACCAACCGGTTATGAGCCGGGAGCTCTGACCAACTGAGCTAAAGGCCCACATCCACACTACACGTGCTTTTTTCCAAAGCGCTTGATTAGTATAGTAATTTCGTTTAATTAAGTCAAGAGATAATTTCAGGCTGAGGCAAAATTTTGCCCCAGCCTGAAAAATCAATTACTTAGCTGAAATATATCCCTTAGCTACAAGAAGCTCAGCCGTAAGGACTCCGCCGCCTGCAGCACCTCTTAAAGTATTGTGTGAGAGGCATGCAAACTTGTAGTCGAAGAGGTTATCTTCTCTGAGTCTTGCAACAGATACGCCCATACCGCCCTCGAAATCAGCGTCGAGCTTAGGCTGGGGACGGTTGTCTTCCTCAATGTACTGGAGGAAATGCTTGGGAGCTGAAGGAAGACCGAGCTTAACTGCTTCGCTCTCATAGTTCTTCCAAACTTCGATCATCTCTTCCTTTGAAGGCTTGTTCTCGAAGGATACGCTGACTGCAGCTGTATGACCTTCCTGAACTGCTACACGGTAGCACTGAGCGGAGATAACGGGATTCTTTGCAAGATCGATGTGGTCGCCTGCAAACTGGCCCCAAACCTTGAGAGGCTCCTTCTCGGACTTCTCCTCTTCACCGCCGATGTAAGGAATTACGTTTCCTACCATCTCAGGCCAATCCTTGAATGTCTTGCCGGCACCGGAGATTGCCTGATATGTGCAGACCGAGATAGCCTTGATGCCGTTCTTAAGGAAAGGCGTAAGTGCAGGAACATAGCTCTGGATCGAGCAGTTAGGCTTTACGGCGATAAAGCCTCTCTTCGTGCCTAATCTCTTTCTCTGAGCTTCGATGAGCTGAGCGTGATCTGCGTTGATCTCAGGGATGATCATAGGAACATCCTCTGTCCATCTGTTAGCAGAGTTGTTTGAAACAACAGGGCACTCGAGCTTAGCGATCTTCTCTTCCAAAGCTCTGATCTCATCCTTCTTCATATCTACAGCACAGAATGTGAAGTCGATCTGGTTGCAATACTCTTCGATATTGTCTGTACCGTAGACTACCATCTTCTTAACAAACTCAGGACAAGGTATGTCGAGCTTCCATCTGCCCTCGACTGCCTCTTCGTATGTCTTGCCTGCTGATCTGGGTGATGCGCATAAAGCAACGATCTCAAACCAGGGGTGATCTGCGAGAAGAGTGATAAATCTCTGTCCGACATATCCCGTAGCACCGATGATACCGACTCTTAATTTCTGTTCCATTTCTAATTACTCCATGTCTCTTCACAGCCTCTTTGCTGTGGTTATTTTCGGCTTGATTGTCCGTGTGTGGTGTACATTTGTCTTTCAAGCAAACACATATTAGCACAATGACTTTTATATAACAAGTATGACAAATCAACCAAAAGCCCTGTTTTCTTATGTTAGAATTAAGGCAATTAATCAAAAAGCAAGGAGGTCAAAAGCTTTATGTCACCGACATTTCCGCTTCTCGAGAATTATTTAAGCTATATGGAAGCTGCTCTCGGTCGTTCGGAAAACACAGTCAAGGAATACCGCTATGACCTCATTCTTTTCGCAAGGTTCCTGAAATTAGACCGCGGACTTGTGCCTGAAGGCACTCCTCTTGAAGAGATCGACATTTCCGATGTGGACGTAAAGATGCTGAACAGGGTCACGACAGATGACCTTCTGGCTTTTGTCATCTGGCTTTCGCGCTCCAGGAAACAATCCAACAGCGCTAGAGCGAGGCACATTGCTTCTTTAAAAAGCTTTTTTAAATATCTTCATTCTAAAAGAAGAGTTATCGACAGCAATCCTGCTTACGATATCGAGACGCCTAAGATCGGCAAACGCATGCCTAAGTATCTGACGCTTGAACAGAGCCAGGAACTGCTTAAAACGGCATACGACTCGCCTAAGGAATCCAACGAACGCGACTACTGCATGCTTACATTATTCCTTAACTGCGGTATGCGTCTTTCCGAGCTTCGCGGGATCAATACCAACGACATTCACGGCACTACCCTGACCGTTATTGGTAAAGGTAATAAGGAACGTACTATATATCTTAATGATGCCTGTCTGGAAGCTCTGGACGACTGGATGAATAAGAGAGCAACTCTCAAGATAAAGCCTGAAGCAGAGAAAGCTCTGTTCGTATCAAAACGCGGCACGAGAATATCCGACGACATGATACAGATCACGATCAAGCGTCTTCTCGAGGAAGCAGGCATCGATACAAGGATCTATTCAGTGCACAAATTAAGACATACCGCCGCTACTCTCATGTATAAGTACGGCAAAGTCGACATCAGAAATCTGCAGATGATATTGGGACACCAGAGCGTCTCCACTACCCAGATATATACGCATGTCGACGATGAGGCATTGCAGCGTGCAATCGAGAGCAATCCTCTGGCTAACTTTGATCCCGATAAAAAGAAGTAATTACAGGGTCTTCATGGGTTCGCCCCATGCGCCCATATCTCTTCCGTCGTAACCAAAATAATGGTGGCATGTTGTCTTTACCGGAGCGATGCGTCTTAACTTCTGCTCTGCTGTCTCATCTGAAGACAATGACTCGTCCTGAAGCACGTTTCTTATCTTACAGAGCATGACTGTACCATCGTGTTTCTGAATAAAGTCTGTAACTTCAAGTTCGAAATTAACAGGTGAATTATTGAGCACCGGAACATCAAGAACGGCACCCTTCCCTATATCAAGATCAAGCTTCATCTTGTCGGGATTATTGCCGCTTACTATACCCATGTAATCAGCCACAGGGAGAAGTTCTTCAGTTACGATATTTGCCGAAAAGATCTTATTGCGTTCGATGTTCTGCTTTGTTGTCTTGTCTCCGCCTATGCAGCACATTACGCCCATCTCGCCGTCCCAGATATAACTGAACCAGCAGAACAATCCGAAATCAGGATTGCCGTTCTCATCGTAAGTTCCGTACAGGAACAATGTCTGCGGACAATAGTCGTTATAAGGCTTTAAACTCTTCTTTCCCATTTTTGATTCCCCATAAATTAATTATTTAACTGAACCCGTAAGCCTTATCTTCGGCCTGTCGGATCTCTGTTCAAATCCGAGCATGCAGATAAGAGCTGCAGCAGTTCCCATAAGCTGATAATGAGAAGTAAATGTACCAATGTTGTTAGCGTAAGGTTCACCGAGTTTGATCTCGGGAAGACCTACAGAATATCCAAAAAGCAGATACGGAACGGAAACATGCATCATTTCCTTGAAGGATTTCTTCTCAACAAAGAATGTTCTCTTATTTGTAATTACTACGCCCGTCTTGCCGCGGACAAAGATACCGTCATCGTTATAAATGATTATTCTCTCATCAGGCACCATGCTGCCTGCAAGTCTTTTCGAGATATCATTGAGATTCTTTTCGCGGATTCCGGGAGCGGATGCCTCATCGTAACCCATGAGATAATCACGCATATACTGCTCAACCTTTGCAGATGAATCGTATTCGTTCAGCGTTCTTACAAATGCCGATACACCTTCACTTGTCTTCGGGTTTTCGGTAAGCGTCTTATAATCCCATTCATAGATAAACCAGTCCTTGTTTATCGGACTGTCGCCTATCTCTTCTCTTGTCGTATCGTCCAAAGTAAATTCGCTTCCGCAGAAAGGACAGATCATTCTTTTTCTGCTTGAAGCAAGTTCCAATTTACCGTTACAGTTAGGGCATTTATTCAGTTCCATGTTTTCACCTTTTCCGCATAATTAATTGCAGAATTATTATAACTGAAAACACTTAATAATCAGATACTGTAAACTGTATTTACCTTGTGAAATTAGTCCAGACGCGTTCTTCTGTTTTGGGAAGACCAGCCTGTTCCTTGCCGAGCGCAATACTCTCCATGAGGAAGACCATATTTCTTGCAAGCACACGCATGACCTGCTGGCCCTCATCGTCAACACTTCCCTCACCCGGCTCCCAGCCGTAGATGTTATTCCAATACTGGCTTGTTGCGACAGGCATGTTGGAAAGCGTAAAGAACTTATTGAGTTCATCGAAAGTTGCCGTGCATCCGGATCTTCTTGCACTTACAACACTTGCGCCGACTTTAAGACTTAAATCAGAATGGTTGCTGTAAAACAGTCTCTGCAGTGCAGACATAAGCGTTCCGTTTGCAGAGCCGTAATATACGGGTGAACCTATAACAAGACCGTCAGATTCCTTTAGTTTCTCTGCAAGTTCATTAACGATATCATTAAAAATACACTTGCCGGTCTCACGGCACTTCTCGCACGCAATGCATCCTCTGATATCCTTTTTGCCGAGCTGTATATCCTCATATTCAACATTCAGCTCATCGAAAACCTGTTCCATATTCTTAAACGCTAACGCTATGTTTCCGTTTTCTCTGGGGCTGCCGTTAAGCAGAAGGACTTTAAAACGCTTTTCCATTTTGGCCTCTTTCAGATGTAATAAACGTAGTTATCTTTTCTGGGAGCAGGATCTTTAACAGGCTCTGCAGCATACCCGAGAGCACAGTGACCGATACCTTCGTATTTATCACTGATCCCGAGTTTGGCAAGAATGTTCTTTCCGAAATCAGATTCGAATTCCTCTTTTGCCCTGTGGATCCAGATGCTGTTTACACCGAGGCTTTCAGCTGCATTCATGAGGTTGCCCATAACAAGAGAACCGTCGTAAACATGTGTGGGAATATCCTTCTTTGCAAGCACGATGAGAATGACGGGAGCACCGTAAAAAGGATCGAATCCTTCATCCCATCCGCCTATCTTTCTGTTAGCTTCAGAAATCTCGTCTCTCATTGTTTTATCAGTAACAGCAATGATGAGAGGGCTCTGCTTACCCATTCCGGTAGCAGCATAAGTACCGGCTCTGACGATTGCCTTAAGGTCATCTTCACTGACCATGTCAGGCTTAAAGTTTCTGCAGCTTCTTCTTGTTTCCAAAACCTTTAAAGTGTCATTCATTTTCATTACCTCTTAATATCCGATCTGTTCAAGGATCTTATCTAAAACTTCAGCATTTCTTATAGAAAATTCCTCTGAAATGTGAGGCTTTTCGCCGCTTTCAATACATCTTCCGAGCTGCTCTACTTCAAGCATGTAATTATGTCCGGCATTTATAGTCGGCTGGTATTCTTTTATTCCTGTATTGATCGTATATGTCAGTCTTCCTGACTGGTTATACTCGACATCAGAAACAATGGTCCCTTTTGATCCGTGAATATAAAGCCTGTCTCTTCTTCCGTTGTTTGCGGGATCAAAGATCATGCCGACATTAAATGCGGCTCTAACACCGTTCTTGAACTTAATAAGGCCTGCTGAGAATACATCTGCGCCCTTATCATTAAACTCGGCATTAGCCATTACGTATTCAGTCTCTGAATCAATAAGCGAAAGGATCATGGTTGTGCAGTAACATCCGAGATCGTAAACAGCACCGCCGCCCAATTCCTTATAGATCCTGATATCGTCTTCGTAACCCTGTGTATAGAACGCAGTCTCGATAAAATCGACATCGCCAATAACACCGCTCTCGATATCAGCCTTAAGAGACTTTACGTATGGACTGTGAAGATAAGCATACGCTTCCATGAGAATGACGTTATTCTCTTTTGCAGTCTCAAACATCTCTCTTGCATCTTCGGCAGTAAGAGCCATCGGCTTTTCGCAGAGAACGTGCTTGCCTGCCTTCAAAGCTTTTATGACCCATTCTTTATGAAGATTATTCGGAAGCGGAATATAAACAGCCTGTACTTCAGGATCTTCCAAAAGCTTTTCGTATCCTACATAGCCCTTCAAAAAACCGAATTCGTTCTTATAACTCTCGACCTTTTCTTCAGATCTTCCGGCAATCGCATACAGCTCGCAGTTATCAGCAAGCTGCATTCCGGGTATCGTGCAGCCTTTAGCTATGTTTGCAGTACCCAAAACGCCCCATTTAACTGACATATATCCACCTCCTGAGTAAAAGTGAAATTGAAAAAATATTGAAGAAAACGGATATATTTATTCAAAGCTGTGTTTTTACATGCTTGCTCTATAAATTGCGAGCATTGCTTCTTCGTTAAGAACCTTTGCTGAGCCCATCTCGCCGCCAACGCCGATAGCACACTTATGAGCCATAACCTTGAGGTCTTCTTCGGTAGCCTCAACACCGAGCTCACGGAGATTTGTAGGCATGTTGATGCTTCTGTAGAAATCTTCCATAGCCTCGATGCCGCGAAGAGCGATCTCTTCGTCAGTACCAGAATTCTCAACATCCATAACATTGAGAGCAAACTTCTTGAATCTCGGGAGACAATTCTTATATACATATCTTGCCCAGCTGCCCCAGATAGCTGCAAGGCCTGCGCCGTGGGCTACGTCGTAAAGACCGCCGAGCTCATGCTCAAGCTTATGAGTCATCCAGTCGCCGCCGTCATTTCCGCAGCCTGTAAGGCCGTTATGCGCAAGGCTTCCTGCCCACATAACTTCTGCTCTTGCATCGTAGTTCTGAGGATCATCTCTGAGGATAATTGCATTCTTCTTAACGGTACGGAGAAGGCCTTCTGCAAGTGCGTCAGTAAGCTCCATATTTCCGCCGTTGGTGAAATATCTTTCCATTGTATGCATCATGATGTCAGTGCATCCGCATGCTGTCTGATAATCAGGGAGAGTCATTGTAAGTTCAGGATTCATGATTGCGAACTTTGCACGTGAGAAATCACTGCTGTAACCACGCTTAACGAGGCCTTCCTCCTTTGTGATTACGGAAGAATCACTCATCTCACTTCCTGTAGCAGCAATGGTAAGGATTACGCCAAGAGGGAGACATCCTTCTGCCTTGCGCTTATAGTCGTAGAAATCCCAGACATCGCCTCCATTGGCAACACCGTAACCGATTGCTTTCGCAGAATCAATCGCACTTCCGCCGCCTACAGCAAGAAGGAAATCAACACCTTCTTTTTTGCAGAGTTCGATACCTTCATAAACGAGACCGAGATGAGGATTCGGAACTGCTCCGCCCAAAGTAACATAACTGATGCCTGATGCATCAAGTGTATCTGTTACACGCTTAAGAAGGCCGGAACGCACAACGCTTCCGCCGCCGTAATGGATAAGGATCTTGGTACCGCCAAACTCCTTAATGAGTTCAGCAACCTTAGCTTCGGTATTCTTTCCGAATATAACTTTTGTGGGTGTGAAATACTTAAAATCAAACATGGAACAGTACTCCTTTCCGGCAGCAGATAAACATATCTGTTTGGGTTGAATATGCTCTTATATTACACATGATAAAAGGTCTGAAACTATTAAATTTCAGACCTTTTTTATCGCAAATTGAATTGATATATTTATCCGTCAGCCGCTCGTTGCGGAAAGCTCTGTGGAGGATTCGGCAAGCTGAGGACCAAGTGCCGTTGTTTCCGTTGTCTCAACCTGGCCTTCACCTGCAGGATCAGATACCTGACCTTCAGTAGGAACAGGCAGGAATCCTTCTTCTGTAGACTTATTTGTCTGTATTCTGAACGGATAGAACGGAAGTGCATTAATGAACTGTTCCTGGATAGAAACGCTCTCGAAAATACTCTTCTCGTTTATGAGTTCGGAATGTCTGTAAGGAAGCGTGATAGCAACATAGCTTACAGCCCAGATAACGATCGCAAGAACTATTATCTCAAGGATAAGAAGCGGAGTTACCTGGAACAGATCGTTAAGCTTACGCATCTGCTTCGGACGTCTTCCCTTCTTAACATCCGTGTTGATGAATTCCATTGCCTTGAAGCTCTTTGAGTCGATCTTGGAGAGGATCTTCTCGAGCATGGAATTACGTGTGTATTCGTCAAGCAGTCTTTCTTCAAAAGTCAGATCTGCAGGAAGCGGATACTGGGCAACAATGTTCTTGGAATTTGCAAGAAGAATATCGCCGAACTCATAGATGACCTTATCTGCAGGAATGTTGTTACGCTTTGCATAAATATCCAGATAAGATTTAACGATCGCATTCTCACACCTTGTAGCTTCCTTGGTAATTCCATAGCAGGAAGAATAGACCATAACTACGGTGGACATATAGAAGTCGCGGATATTCTCGCGTGTCAGTTTTTGATTCCAGAGTTCATCAGCCATTTTGATTACCTCCTTCATTATCGTCTCCGTTCAGGAAAGCCAGCGGATCTGCTGCAGGAGCCTGAGCCGCCTGTGCGCCGTACTGGGCAGTGCCGTCTCCTGCATAAGGATCGGCAGGTGCCTGCTGCATGGGCTGTGCAGCATAAGGATCAACAGGTGCAGCATACTGAGCCGCATACTGATTCGGATCAGGCTGGTACTGCTGCTGAACAGGTTCCTGGTACTGCTGCTGATATTGCTGCTCTACAGGTTCCTGATACTGCTGCTGGTACTGCTGAACCGGCTGCTCATACTGCTGAGGCTGAACGGGGGCCTGAGGTGCAGCATAATGCTGGGCCGGAGCTGAATACTGTTGAGCATTAGCCTTATAAGCTCTTGTATTGTACTGCTGTCCGGAAACAGGCGCTGCTGCAACCGGTTCTTCAGGCATATCCTCACCTGCAGGAAGCTGTGTAGCAGCCATATCCTGAGGATTAGCAGGACCTGCTGCCATCTGAGGTGCAGGCTGAACAGGCTTTTCGCGCTGTCTCTTCTCAGGCTTCAACGAGATATCACGCTCATCGATCTTGCCGGAGAACGAAGACAGAGGGTAGATAAATGCAAGTACAGCTACGATAAGCGTGAGAATAAGGAATGTTATCCTTACGTTCTTAACCATAAATGCAACCATGATGATCGGGAGCATAACTCCTACACCCATGTATACCGTATACTCGGCAAGCTTTCTGAGGTTAGCCTTTACCTTGCCGTTGCAGATAAGGTAAAGAACGTAGATGTAATAGTAATCGTGGATTCCTAATGCGATACCGAGGAATGCACATGTAACTACGAGCATCTTTGCAGAAGGCATGATCGCGAAAAGGAACAGACCTAATACCGTTGATGCGGCCTGGATCAACACTCTTGTTCTTGATGTAAGAAGGTGTGCAAATCTGTTCTTAGCAAAGCCGCAAACGAAGCATGCGGTAAATCCGCAAACGAGGAAATAGAACGATGTCGTAGGAAGCGAGATGCCGACATTCTCAAGATAGTTCGGAATGAACATGAGCATGAATGAGAGTGCGACACCGAGCATCAGGAATGAAGAATTCAGGAATCTAGCGATCCTTGAATCAGCAAATACTGAGAAGAATCCGCTGATGGACAAAGGAGCTTCTCTTACCTGTGTATTGTTCTGCATGAAGTAGATCATGCCGATGCTTGTAAGAACGAGCGCAGCACCGCTGATGATAGTTACGATAAAGAGTCCGTATCTTTCATAGCAGACACCTGCGATAACCGCACCTACGGCAACACCGAGGAAATAAGACGAAGCCTGAACGTTATGAATGACTCTGTCGTTATAGTCCTTATATCCGAGTCTGCCCGCATTGATTCTGTAGTCTCTAAGATAGTCGAATGACATGCCGAAGCAGAAACCTACAGGAAGTGCGAGTACGGCTGTAATATACGGGAAATTGAGAACGCCTGCGATAAGTGCGAAGAAATAACCTGCGCAAGTTACCGAGATAAGAGCGATCCTGCTCGTAAGCTTTGTCTTGATGCTGTTTCTAAGGCCTGAGAATCCGAGATAACCCCAGAGGAACAGGAGCAATGTAAGGCATATGAATCCTTGTACAGCCGGCATCGGCAGATACTCCAATTGTTCTTTGAAGTAATCCGCGAACGCCACCGGCATCATGATGGAACCGAATGCCGTGAAGAATGAAAGGAATCTGTTTGCATTCTCACCATACATAACGAGTACGGGAGCGTTGCCTGAAATACCCTTTGAGATCGTGGAAATGAGAAGGTTCAATTCGAAGATCATGATACCCATTGAGATTGCAATGGAGATGATCGTGAAGATCCATGAAAGGCTCATTCCGTTTACTGAGCTCTCGAAATCTTCTCTCGGCATCATGATCTCAAGAACGCCGGATACGGTATTCTCTGATGAGATGATTGGAGCGATTGCGCAAACGTATGAAACGCCGCCGTCATTTCTTGATGTGAAAGCTGACTGCTGGAGTCCGAAGCAATCGATGTACTGATTGCCTGCACCTGTCAGATAGTACTGCTGGACATTGCCTGTTGCAGTTGAAGAATAAAGTCTTAAGAAAGAGTCACCTGCCATCGTGTAGATGTTAACGATGTAAGGCTTGTCATTACCGTACTTGTAAACAGGAAGCATGTAAGACATGTTCTCTCTGACTTCGGTATATGTGAGTGCTGCAGCAGAAGATACAGCACACTTTTCCATCATGTCCGCACGCTCACTCTCAAGAGCTTTGATGTAAGTTTTTGAGAGCTGTGTTGCCATGACGAGAAGCACTACAAGGATTATCGTGAAGCAGTAACCGATCGTTGAAGAGATAAGTCTTCTGTCGCGGTTTTGAGGAGTCTCTGCATTCTTCTTTCCCGAGCCGCTCTGTCTTCCTCTGATTACGCGGATGAGGACTTCCTGAACAGCGAAAAGAAGTACGCCAGAAAGAACTGCGATTACAACTGCGGTTAGGATTCTTGACTCGAGTTTGTCGCCGAGTTCATAAAGCTCGCCGAATGTGCACTTGTATTCAAATACGCCTACGCACATTCCCGTGCTGTCTGTGATCGGAACAATGATGCTCTCATAATTCTTTCCGACGAGAACCGTCTGTTCGTGATTGCCGCCGAGCCACTCAGAAATATCTCTGCTTGCAACAGCAAACTCGGAAGGATCACTGACGCCGCGGCTCAAAAGAAGTGATAACTGACCCTGGTTGTAACCGAAAAGTCCGTATCCTTCAGCGGACAGATTTTCCGTTGAAGTATCTGCGAGCATAAGATCGAGAAGCGCACTGTAACGTGCCGGCGCGTTGACCGTATTGGATACGAGATCATCACCGTCGATACTCATTCTGACAATGTCGGTTACCTGATGCATCTTTGTATCTGAGATCTTCTGGAATTCTTCCTCGAACTGAAGTCTCATGTGGTGAACGGCAAATGACACCGCAGCGATCGCTACAACGAAAGAAACGATTATCAATATACAGATACGAACTATTCTACCGGCAACATCATTGCGTTCTGCCGTATGTTCATTCTGAAGATTAGCCATTTAAAAAGCCTCCTGCTTTGCTTATAAACCGCATACATTATACACAAATAATAAAAAAACAAGAAATATAAAGATTAGGCAGCAGTCAGGTATTTTAATTCAAGGCGTCAGTAACGATATCATGAAGCTCTTCATAAGTTAGACTTCCCGAGCTGTTATAAGTAACTATTCCCTCTCTGTCAATAACGATCGTCTGAGGCAGAACCGTTGAAACATTAAGCAGTTCACTTACACTTCCGTCTTCATCCGTTGCGAAAGGAATGCTGAAAGAATGATCAGAAAGCCATGCCGGAACATCTGTCGTAACGGGTGTTGAATGGATTGCAATAACAGAAACATCATCAGGATATTCGCTGCTGATTCTGTCAAAATTCGGAAGTTCATTTACACAGGGAATGCACCATGTGGCCCAAAGATTTATAACGACCACCTTTCCCTTCTGATCAGACAGCTTAAAAACATTTCCGTCAACGCATGTGATGCTGAAATCAATTAAACGCTCTTCCTGAGACGCACCTGATACAACATTTTTCTTTCCGAAGAAGTTTACGAAAACTATTACCGCAAGGAGAAAAGTAACGGCGCAGATCCACAGAATTGTTTTTAAACTTTTTCTCATGAACGCTCCTCCTTACGGTCTATTTCAGGACCTCTGAGGACAAGTTTTCCTGCCTTAAAAGTGATGGCTTTTTCAGGACATATATCAATACAATCTCCGCACTGAATGCACTCACTGTCGCCCACTTTTCTGATATCCATAAGACAGGTCTTAACGCATGCTCCGCACTCATTACACCTGTTCATATCGACTCTGACACCAAGCAGAGCTATCTTCGAAAACAGGCTGTAGATCGCACCTAAAGGACATAGGAATCTGCAGAAAGAACGGAATATGAAAACGCATGAGATAAGCACTGCCAAAAGCACTGCAAATTTCCACCAGAAAAGTCCTCCAGCCATTGCACGGAGTTCGGCATTATCGGGATGCAGCATAAGCATCACTGCTCCTTCAAGTGTTCCTGCAGGACAGATAAACTTGCAGAATGCAGGAAGCGGAAGTTTGCGGAATGCATATATAACAGGTATCACGACAACGAAAACAATTAAGATCACATACTTAAGCCATGTTAATTTTATAGTGATCTTGTTCTTCTTCAGTTTCTTCACAGGTATCTTATAAAGCAGTTCCTGGATAAGACCGAACGGACAAAGAAAACCGCATACAACACGTCCAAGAAACATGCCGAAAAGCAAAAGGATTCCGACCACATAGAATGCAGGTCTGTCTGCGGATGCTGAGATTGCATTCTGCAAAGAACCAAGCGGACATGCGCTTACGGCACCGGGACACGAATAACAGTTAAGTCCCGGAACACATGCGTTTTTCAAAGGGCCTGTATAAATCTGCCCTTCTGCAAAACCCTTGAGATAGGCATTGTAAAGAAGTGCCGTGTATAACTGTATAAGCCTTCTGGTCAAAGATTTTTTCTGCTTCTTACCCAAGACCGATACACTCCGAACATATTCTGACAGCCTTGGCAAAAACATCACGGGCTCCGCCGTTTATTACGCCGAAGACTATCAGTAAAACTGCTGCGGCAACCAGCACCGCCCAAATGATCTTCTTGTGTTTCACGCGTTAACCGCCGCAAGTTTAATGTTGTACGTTTCCGTTTTTTCTTCCGTATACCAGTCAGATTCTTCAGGCATCTCAAAACCCTCAGGACACTTGATTATCTGCACATGATATTTATACGGATCACCTGTGAAAACAGCTGTTCCGTCTTCATCTGTTGTAACCGGAGTGCATGCGTAATCAGTGCAGAAATTAATCATCACTCCTTCGATTCCCTTACCGTCTTCAAGCGAAGTTACATTCACCGTATAAGTACATTTAGACGGATCTTCAGTCTCACTTTCAGATGATGTTTTCGATGCACAACATGTAAGGCATCCGAGCGTTAAAGCGAGCGCAAGGATCATGCAAAAATACTTGATAATTCTTTTCATTCCTATCTTCTTTCCCAATAAAGATTTTCGTGATGTCATTATACTATCACTTGGAAGATCGTACTTTTCGGGAAAAGAAAGCGAAAACGAAAAAAGGTTACCTCAAATTGAGATAACCTTTTAATTCTGGTTGCGGAGGCGGGACTCGAACCACACGACCTCCGGGTTATGAGCCCGGCAAGCTACCAACTGCTCCACTCCGCGATATCAATCGCCGCACTTAAAAGGAATAAATGGTGCTCGTGACCGGACTTGAACCGGTACGGATTTTACTCCGACGGATTTTAAGTCCGTTGCGTCTGCCAATTCCGCCACACGAGCCTATCCGTAAGTGCGTGAACAATATTAACATCATGGTTCTGCAAAGTCAAGGCACAGTATCAACCTTTAATGGAGAAGAAAAGACAAGAAATCGTAACATAAAGTTATTGATTGAGATTTCATTATCGTTAAAATTAGCATATATAAATATTTATAAAGGAGATTAGACTTATGCCTAACGATCCTGATAAGTTTAACAACTTTAACGGTATGAACAATTCTGACAACAAGGACGATTTTATCGATTCCTCTTTTGCAGTTCAGTTCAAACCCGGTGACAAAACCGAATCCATTGCCGATAAGCTCAAGGAGAGCAAAGAAAATATCGAGAACAAGAGCAAATCTTTCAACGACGGATTCAAAGACGAGTTTGATGATTTTGAATTTGATTCATCCATATCCGCATTCAAGCCTTTCAAGGCACCGGAAGAACCTGCTCCCGTAAAGGAAGAACCCAAGCCTGAGGCACCTAAGGCCGAAGCGCCCAAGGTTGAACCTCCCAAGGCAGAGGCACCTAAGGCTCCCGTTTCCACAGAGCCTGCCTTCCCTAAGAACGGCGGTACTTTCGACAGACCCGCATTCACTATCAGACCGCCCGAACCTGCAAAGGAAGCTATCCCGAAGTTCGACGATCTTGACGAAGCTCTTGATAAATATGAAGCCAAGCAGGCCAACGAAAGAATATTCAAATCAGGCAACGGTCTCGACTTTGCAACTTCAGAACACGATAAAAAGACAAGTCCTTTCCTTAATGCAGAAAAGCCTGAGATTCCCGCACCTGACGGAGTAGATATTCCCAGAGCTGAGACTCCTGCTCCAAAGGCACCTGCTGCTCAGGCACAGCCTACAGGATACAGACCCTATCCTTCTGCAAACAAGACAGAATTATTTAACACACCTACACAGAGCGCACAGGCTGCACAGGAAGCTCAGAAGGCTGCTGAAGAAGCTGCAAAGAATGAGCCTGCAAAGCCTGCTGCTCCTTTCGTAGCAGCAAAGCCCGCTGAACCTGCTAAGCCTGCAGAACCCACAAAGCCGGTAAGTCCTGCAGCAAACGTTATTCCCGAAACAAGAGCAGACATGTTTAAGCAGCATACTTCTCCTGCAGCTGCAACAGCTCAGGCAAAGCCTGCTGAACCCGTCAAGCCCGCAGAACCTGCTAAGCCGGTTGAACACGCAAGACCTGTTCCGCCTGCAACAGCTAAAAAGGAAGAAGCAAAATCAAATACTGCAGCTGTAGCAGCAACAACAGCTACAGTTACGGCAGCCGCAGCAGCATCTGCAGCAAAAGCACCTGCAGCACCGGCAGCTCCCGTAAAAGCAGCTGAACCTGTTAAGCCTGCTAAATCATTTGAAC
>CAJOJI010000020.1:17899-39175 GCA_905234715.1 uncultured Saccharofermentans sp. | reverse complement strand
CTGCAGAATGCTCATGCTACAGATACCAAGACCGGCAGCGATAAAGACCACATTAATAAGATTAGCAAAAGACAGATCTATACTCATATCAAATCATCCTTTTCGCTTTTTATAAGTTTATAGTAACAAACTTCAACGGTATTTGAATGAATAAGAAATAAATGATTTATTAAACAATGCGCTTATTGACTATAAAACGGCGTAAGAAAACCCCGAGGTCGCCTCCTCGGGGTTTTTGTTAATAAGCTTAACAAACTTATCAGCCGATCTTATCCAATGCCTGCTTGAGATCTGCGATGATGTCATCAGGATCTTCCATACCAACGGAGAATCTGATGAGATCACCCGGGATGCCTGCTTCAGCAAGCTGCTCGTCTGTGAGCTGTCTGTGTGTATGTGATGCGGGATGCAGGAGCAATGTCTTGCAGTCAGCAACGTGTGTTGCGATAGTAGCAAATTCAAGTGAATCCATGAACTTGATGGAAGCTTCACGTCCTCCCTTTACGCCGAAGCACATAACGCCGCATGTTCCCTTCGGGCAGTACTTCTTAGCGAGCTCATGCTGAGAATCGCTCTCAAGACCGGGATACTTAACCCATGCGATTCTGTCATCAGATGCAAGGAACTCAGCAACCTTCTGAGCATTAGCGCAGTGACGTGCCATACGGACAGGAAGTGACTCAAGGCCGAGCTGAATATAATAAGCATTTTGAGGTGACTGGATCGAACCGAAATCTCTCATGAGCTGAGCTGTTGCCTTTGTGATGTAAGCAGCCTTGCCGAACTTTGTAGCATATGTAAGTCCGTGATAAGACTCATCAGGTGTGCAAAGTCCGGGGAACTTGTCAGCATGAGCCATCCAGTCGAAGTTGCCTGAATCGATGATGGCGCCGCCTACAGAAGAACCGTGGCCGTCAATGTACTTTGTTGTTGAGTGTGTAACGATATCGCATCCGAATTCGATAGGACGGCAGTTTACAGGTGTTGCAAATGTGTTGTCCATGATGAGCGGAATGCCGTTGTTGTGTGCGAGAGTTGCGAACTTCTCGATATCAAGTACGTCAACTGTAGGGTTAGTAATTGTCTCACCGAATACGCACTTTGTGTTAGGTCTGATGTACTTCTGGAGTTCCTCAAGCGGAAGTGTCTGGTCAACGAATGTGCACTCGATGCCCATCTTCTTGAATGTAACGCCGAAGAGATTATATGTGCCGCCGTAGATGTTAGCTGATGCGATGAAGTGATCGCCTGCTTCGCAGATGTTGAATACTGCAAAGAAGTTTGCAGCCTGGCCGGAGCATGTGAGCATTCCTGCATAACCGCCTTCCATAGCGCAGAGCTTGGATGCTACGTAGTCATTTGTAGGGTTCTGAAGTCTTGTATAGAAATATCCGGAAGCTTCGAGATCGAAAAGCTTACCCATGTCTTCAGAAGTAGCATATTTCCATGTTGTGCTCTGATAGATAGGTACCTGACGGGGTTCGCCGTTTCCGGGTGTATAGCCGCCATGAAGTGCGATAGTGTCAACTGTGCTCATTTTCCTGATTCCTTCTTTCTTGATTATTCGTCATCACCGGATATTGCCAGCGAATTGACCAATACCGACGGCGTAAAGAACTCTCCCTCGCCGGACGGCAGGTTAATTATATCATTTCCTACAGAAATAATATCTTTGATTACTTCATAGAAGTTGCCTGCTACGGTTATCTGCTCAACAGGTCTTCCCTTCTTGCCGTTTTCGATGAGATAGCCTTCGCAAAGGAGCGAGAAATCTCCGCTTATTGCGTTAACTCCGGCATGAAGTCCTGAAAGATCAGTAAGGATTACACCCTCACCTGCTTCTTCGAGCAAAGCTTCGAAAGACTTTTCGCCGGGTACGACGATGAGATTCGTAGGCATCTCAGATACGGCGCTTCCCGATCTGAAGCCGTTGCCCGTAGAGGTCTTCCCTGCTTTGTTTGCAGACTTAAGATCATATAAAGCTGTAGCGAAAACACCCTTGTCGATGATGGCCTTAGCTGTTGTAAGAACTCCTTCGTCATCGAACGGGATCTTTGTCAGAGCCTTATCGTACATGGGTTCTTCCTTGACCGTAAATACTGAAGATGCAATGGTCTCCCCTTCCTTATCTGCAAGGAGTGACAAACCTCTCTGCATTGTTGTTGCGAGGAAGTTGCCGAAGAATACCATGAAGAACTGCTGGAAAGCTTCGCTCTTGAGGACAACCTTGTAATTACCGGGTTTGCAGGACTTGGCGCCCATCTTGCCGATAAGGTTTTCCTTGAATTTTGCAAGGAACTTATCGAGATCAAAATCATCAATATCCTTGCCGATCCAGTAATGTCCGCCGCTCTTTACGCTGCCGTCAGAATCTGTGGCACGTGCGGAAGCCATGAGAGAAATACCGTCAGTATCTCTGTAAGAATGAAGCCCCTTAGAATTAATGATCAGATAAGGTCCTGTGCTGCAGGAAATGGTAAGGAAATCGACTGCATCAATACGTGAATCGAGTGCAAGGATTGCCTTTTCGAGCTTAAGACCAAGCTCTGAAAAACTCTTATATGTATTCTTTGAATAAGCGTCTGTAACCTGTGAGAAATATAGGTCTTTATTGTTCTCGTCACAGTAAATGAACTGGGGATCCTCATCGTTTAATACTTCGCAGTTTTCCATAGCGGACTTAAGAAGAAAATCGATTGAAGAATCTTCAAGTATATTGGTAGAACAATATCCCATCTGGCCGTTCTTAAGACCTCTAAAAGACAAAGTGCTTGTGGCGCTGTTCTCATAGCTTGATACTTCGCCGTTTAAGAT
The DNA here is from genome assembly GCA_905234715.1 of uncultured Saccharofermentans sp. Classification (GTDB taxonomy): domain Bacteria; phylum Bacillota; class Clostridia; order Saccharofermentanales; family Saccharofermentanaceae; genus Saccharofermentans. The sequence continues at coordinate 36,361 of CAJOJI010000020.1, read as the reverse complement.
ATCGATGCTCATTGAGCTCTCTGAAGAAAAAGATGCTTCGCACTCTTCAAAGCCGTATTCCATTCCGGCCTTAACGAGTTTTTCCATGAACTTTTCAGCTGATTTAATATCCATTTAAATCACCCCTCTCTTCCGCCGACGAGTATCGAAGACACTCTGATTGTAGGCTGGCCGACTGTTACCGGAACACCGCCTGACAAAGAGCCGCAGACACCTGCTGCAAGCTTTAAGTCATTGCCGACCATGTCGATGTTCTTAAGGATCTCCTGACCCTTGCCGATAAGTGTTGCGCCTCTTACGGGCTCAGCTACCTTACCGTCTCTTATCATGAATGCTTCGTTTACAGCGAAGTTGAAATCGCCTGTTGATGTATCAACGGAACCGCCGCCCATCTGTGTGCAGTATAGTCCGTACTCTGTATTGGAGATGATGTCCTTGGGATCGGATTCGCCGTTGCAGATATAAGTATTGCTCATACGTGATGTAGGAGCGTAAGAATAGTTCTGTCTTCTGGAGCATCCTGTGGGCTTTGCATTCATACGGCGTCCGCCGAGCTCATCGATGAGATAGTTCTTTAAGATACCGTTCTCGATAAGCAGAAGATCTGAGGAAGTATTTCCTTCATCGTCTGTAGCATAAGAACCCCACTCACCGTCGATCTGAGCATTATCTCTTGCGCTTACGACAGCAGATGCGATCTGCTCGCCGAGCTTATCGGTAAAGTAAGAATTCTTGATTCCTACTGATGTTGCTTCAAGAGCGTGGCCGCATGCCTCGTGGAAGATAACTCCGCCAAAGCCGTTTCCTAAGATAACAGGCATCTTTGCTGAAGGAGCATAACCTGCATTAACCATGCGGATAGCAGTATCGCAGCATTCTTGAGTCTTCTCGATGATCGGATATTCGTTGATGAACTCATATCCTCTCATAGTACCGGGAGCTACTCTTCCGCTCTGCTTTTCATTATCCTTTGTGGCAATAGCCTCAACCGAAAGTCTGATCCTCTTGGTCGTATCCTCAGCGTTGACGCCTCTTGTATTCATAACGCGTGCAGTACGGCTTGTATGAGCGATTCCTGATGCAACCTGAGTGATCAAAGGATTGTAGCTTAAAGCATAATCAGATGACTTGCGGAGGAAATCGACCATATCCTTTTTGGGAACGGACATGGGATCGATCTCGATCGTAGCCTTAGAAGTTGAGCAGAGAGCTTTCAAAGCCTCTATACTGCCCTTGTCATTGCCCTTAATAGCTGCGGCAGCTTCCTTTGCAAGCTTCAAAAGAACTTCGATGTCATTGTCACTTGAATAAACATAAACCGAATTTGTACCGGCAAGAAGTCTTATTCCCGTACCGGAATCAAAGCCCGTTGCAGCCCTGATTACCTGGCCGTTAAGAAGGCTTACTGACTTTGACTCAGTAACTTCCTGGAATACTTCGGCAAAATCAGCCGTGGTAGACATTGCTTCTTCAAGTATTCTTGAAACATCACTGTCGTTAAACATATAAATAACCCCTTATTTTTTGATCACAAGTATTATACCTTATTGTACTTTGGCTGCAATTTTCGATGAAAATTTTTAATCGGGTATTTCTGCTTGGCAATACATATTTCGTACAGTAAATAGAGTGTTTTACTGTACGATTTACGTATTTCAACTCAAAAGTACGTATTTCGTACAGTATATGATAGTCAATTACTGTACGATTTACGTACACCGTTTTCGAGACAAATATAAAGGCTGCCTCAAATACAGAGACAGCCTTAACATTAATAAAATCAATATTATCAATAACGCTTGATCTTCTTAGAAGTATTCTTCTCAAACTCAGTCATTCTGAGAACAGTCTTCTTTATTTTCTTATAGCTTTCGAGCTTCTCGTTGGTATCTGAGACAACAGTCTTAAGGATATCCATGATCTGATCTTCAGTAGGATCAGTCTCAATGCCGAGCTTGCTCTTGATCTCTTCAAGATCCGGGAAGATAGTAGCCGTGATGACGATATCATCCTTAACTTCATCTTCCACGCCGGATACAACGGATTCAGCTACATAGGGGCTGAGTGACAAGAGATACTCGATCTCCTCAGGGAAAACATTCTTACCGTTCTTTGCGATAATAACGTTCTTCTTACGGCCTGTGATGATGCAGAAACCGTCTTCATCGATATAACCTAAGTCACCTGTGTGATAGTAACCGTCTTTATCAAGAGCGATTGCGGTATTCTCGGGATCGTTGTAATAACCGAGGAAGTTGTTGTCACCTTTCGAAATGAACTCGCCGATGCCGTCGGAATCAGGATCAAGGATCTTAACGTCACAGCCGGGCAAAGGAAGTCCAGCCGCATGATTCTTAAATGCAACGTCACGATTGAGAGCAAGGATAGGAGCGCACTCTGTAAGACCATATCCCTGAACGCATAGGAATCCCATATCCTGGAAGAACTTTAAGATCTCAGGATTTACAGGAGCACCGCCTAAGATGATGAGTCTCATTCTTCCGCCAAAAATATCGTGGATCGGTTTGAAGAGCTTCTTTCTCATTTTGGGAGAAAAATGCAGAGCATTGGCAAGCTTGATACCAGACTGAAGTTTCTTAGCCTTCTTGGGATCAGCTTTAAGGCCTTTCATGATCTTCTTATAGAAGAGTTCGAGCATTACAGGAACCATCAGGATAGCTGTAGGTCTTACTTCCTGAATATTCTGTGCGATGTACTTAAGGCCTTCGCAGATGGCAACTGTAGTACCTCTGTAAACCTGGCCTAAGAATCCGCAAGTACATTCATATGTGTGATGCAGAGGGAGAACTGAGAGCCATACATCGCTTCTGTCGATATAGAGCATCGAGAACATGGACATTAGGTTCTTGCAGATATTCTTCTGGCAGAGCATAACTGCCTTGGACTTGGCAGTAGTGCCTGATGTGAACAAAAGAATCGTCATCTCTTCAGGATCGATGGTAGCTTCTGTAAAAATCTTGTCGCCTTCAGCAAGCTTCTTCTCACCGATCTTAAGGCAGTCCTGATAGTAAAGGAATCTGTCATCGTCGATCTCGTCCATGCAGATCCAGTGCTTGCAGGTCTCCACCTTGCCGTAAACCTGGTTAACGATGGAGAGCTTGGACTTGGAGAACAAAAGGATATCAACTTCTGCTCTAGTAAGCATGTTAAGCACATCGTCAACGGGAAGTTCTTTATCAAGCGGAACTACACATCCTGTTCCGTTTGTCGTTGCAAGATAAGATGTGTACCACTCATATCTTGTCTCGGAAAAAATAGCGATCCTGGCGCCCTTCTTAACGGTGTTCAAGAAATACGTACCGAGAGAATCGATATCATGATCGTATTTCTCTGTAGATATAGGAACGTAATCGCCGCCCTTCTTTTCCTTTACGAGGAATACGGGGTTTTCAGGAAACTCATTGACTCTCTTCTTAATGACGTCTCTGAGGTCATGGATCTCGGTTACTTCGTACAGGTTTGCGTAGGGATCTTTCATACGTTTGTAAATCCTTTCTCAATAGCAAGTTCGGCACGTTCTTTATTCTTGCCGCCCTTGGCGATCTCAGCGTCGATAAATCCGGGGTTAGCCTTGAGGAATGCTGTCATGTAATCAGCGGGGTTTTCGAGGAAGTGCATGATCATTTCCTTCTGGGCTTCACTTATAATTCCGTTCTTTGTAGCCTCATCGAAAAGCTGTTCGTTGATTCCGGTAAGTGCATGAAGCTCAACGCCTAAGCCTTTGAGGACTTCCCTGCCGTTCTGATGTCTGTCGACAACTGCAACGGTATCGGTAATGTCAGAACCGAGGCCTCTTATTACGGGGATCCAGGCTCTCTCATAAGATGAAGCTTCAGTGATAAGGTCAGCAATGTGAAGCGCTTTCTTACCCTTAAGGTCAACATCCTTAACGTCTACTGCAGGACCGTCGATGCTCTCAGAATATACAGAAGTCATGTCCTTGTAGATCGTAAGATGAGGCTTTTTGAGAAGATATGCGGGCATCATGGAGAAGAAGTAGTCTCTTCTCTCACCGCCTGAAATGTAATCGAAGTCGAGCTTTGATGCTGCTTCAGCTAATTTGTCTGATACCATCTTGAATGTGCCGCCCTTGTTGTAATATGCGAGCATCATGTCAAAGATCTCTTCGGGAGCAGTAAGCTTGCTTGCGGAAATGGCACCCTCGATTCTCTTAAGAACTTCGCCTGCTGCAGCTTCATTCTCGAGAAGGAAGTGGGTATTGATAAAGAAAGGTCCGAGTCTTCCTGACGTATACCAGAAAGGCTGGCCCTCAGGTGCAACTCTGACTGCTTTCGTATCGAATAAAGCTTCGATGATCTTGTCTTCCATAAATCTATCTCCTTCCGTAATTTACCAACGCTGTAATGTGCAGGTAAGGTCTTTTAAGATAAGTTCGTTATCCTCGCAGTACTTCTTGAGATCATCAGTGATCTTAACGGGAAGCGCGGGATGGATAAGGCATGCCGTTCCGATCTCAACGGCTGAAGCGCCTGCAATCATGAATTCAACGACATCCTGGTAATCCGCGATACCGCCGCATCCGATGATCGGAATATCAAGAACCTGAGAGCATTCTGCAACCATGCGGATAGCAACAGGCTTTACGGCAGGACCGGAATATCCGCCTGTGTTGTTTGTAAGGACAGGTCTTCTTGTCTTGATATTGATCCTCATACCCATGAGAGTATTAATGAGAACTACAGCATCTGCTCCGCCCTCCTGGGCAGCAAGTGCCGTAGCCTTGATATCTGTGACATTGGGTGTGAGCTTGATCCACAAAGGAAGATCCGTAAGTGCTCTCATCTTGGAAGTGATGAGCTTGATCGCAGCAGGATCGCTTCCTATGGTCATGCATCCTTCTTTAACGTTCGGGCATGACAGATTGATCTCAAGAGCATCGATCTTATCCTTGTGTTCATTAAGTTTATTGACCATATCGATATAGTCTTCATAGCTGTGGCCTGCAACGTTAACGATAACTGCTGCGCCTGAATCTTTCATGAAGTCTAAGTCATTTTCGATGAAGTAATCGACACCGGGATTCTGAAGTCCGACGGAATTAAGCATTCCGGAATCGCACTCAGCGACTCTTACGCCGGGATTGCCGGCTCTGGGTTTTATCGTAAGACCCTTGGACGAGATTCCGCCAAGGATCGAGAGATCGTAATATTCGGCAAGCTCTCTGCCGAAGTTGCATGTACCGGATGCAAGGATAATGGGGCTCTTAAGGCTCACATTACCGACATTTACAGATAACGCGCCCATCACCATACCACCTCCGTGCTGTCGAAAACAGGACCGTCCTTGCAGCATCTGACATTCTTGAATCCGTCAGGGCCTTCATCTTTTACCTTTACCGTGCAGCAAAGGCAGATGCCGGCACCGCAGGCCATTCTCTGTTCCATAGATACGAGACATTTGATGCCCTTCTCACCTGTCCAAGCGCTTACGGCCTTCATCATAGGAATGGGGCCTACGCAGCAGATAAGGGTTTTCGCAGGGTCTGAAATATCAATGGTATCAAGGCCTGCTATAACAGTACCCTTGATACCACAATCACCGCAATCGGTTGTTAAGATGTAAGACGGCTTGTTGAGTATTACCTGGGAAGCATTTCTGAATCCCTCGCAGACGATGACGTTTTTACCCAAAGCGGTAAGTGTCTCGTATGCAAAATTGATCGGGAATACGCCCGTTCCGCCGCCTGTAAGGATAACGGTATCAAAACCGTCAAGATCAAATCCGTTGCCCAAAGGACCAAGGCAGTCAACCATCAGTCCGGGTTCGAACTGTGATATCTCGGAGGTGCCCTTGCCTACGACTTTGACACCGATGTAAAAGATTCCGTTTTCTTTGTCTGTGCTTGCTATTCCAAAAGGTCTCTTAAAAAATACCGTGCCTGCCGATATGTTTACGAACTGTCCGGGAACAGCGGTGTTTGCTATGTCAGGACACTCAAATCCGAGATAGCAGGTGTCGCTGTTTAAGAATTCTTTTGAGACTAATTTGATTCTATATTCTTTCTTGAGGTCCATTACTTATACGTACTTACGATTGTGCAATGCTGCGTTGAGCTTTTCCTTCATGTCTTCTGCTTCGAATCTTGCTGCCTTACCGAAATCCTCAGGCTTGAAAAGATCCTGACGAGCCTTCCATGCTGTCATGATGCTTCTTGAAGCGTTAACGATACCGCCCTTGCCGTAAGCCGTAAAGCTTGCGACTGCCTCATCGGCACCTGCGCCCTGTGCGCCGTAGCCCGGGATGAGCATGAATGCGTTAGGCATGATCTTTCTAAGGCCGACTGCCTGCTCGGGATATGTTGCACCGATAACAGCGCCAACTGATGAGAAGCCTTCCTCACCGATCAGTTCCTCACCCCACTCGGAAACCTTACCGGCAACAGCCTCATAGAGCTTTCCGCCATTAGCGAGCTCAAGATCCTGGAAATCACCAGATGAAGGATTGGATGTCTTAACGAGACAGAAGATACCCTTGCCGTCTCTCTTGCAGACATCGATGAAAGGCTTAACGCCGTCGATACCGAGATAGCAGTTGACTGTGCATGCATCAAGTCCGCTCATCTCCATGGAGTCGTTAAGGAGGATATCTGTCTTACCGATGATCGCCTCGGCATAAGCTGTTGCAGTTGAACCGATGTCGTTTCTCTTGCAGTCGCCGATTACGAGCATGCCCTTTCTCTGCGCATATCTTGCAGTAAGGAGCATTGTCTTGATTGCATCATAGCCGTACATCTCATAGTAAGCGTACTGAAGCTTGATAGCGGGAGCGATATCACATGTCTGATCGATGATCTCTTTGTTAAAGAGCCAGATAGCTTTAGCAGTTGCTTTTGTGGGTTCCTCAGGGAAAAGCGTCTCTGCATAATCCTTGATATGCTGCGGGATATAGTCGAGCTTGGTGTCGAGACCGACAACTGTGGGGTTCTCGAGCTCGTCAATCCTTCTAACCAGGCTGTCAGCAAAGTTTTTCATATGTGATCTTTCCTCCCATAACAGTAAGTATTGTTTCACCGTAGAGTTTGTAGCCGTCGTACGGTGTGTTTCTTGACTTAGAAAGCATCTTATCCTTCTCGAAAACGAACTCGTGATCGAGGTCAAAGACCGCGAGATCAGCATCATCGCCAATGTTCATGCCGCCTCTTCCAAGCTTTAAGATGTTGGAAGGACCGTAGCACATGAGGTCGATGAGTCTTTCAAGAGTGATCTCACCTGTTTTTACAAGATAAGTGTACCCCAAAGCGAAGGCAGTCTCAAACCCTAATATACCATTCAAAGCGACAGAAAATTCACACACTTTCTCGTCAGCATGATGGGGAGCGTTATCTGTGGCAATCGCATCGATGGTTCCGTCCTTGATTCCTTCGATGATTGCCTCAAGATGATCCTTTGTCCTGAGCGGCGGATGCATCTTGAAGTTCGTGTCGTATGTTGCGCACATATCGTCTGTCAGAGTGAAGTAATGAGGGCATGTCTCGCATGTAACCTTTACTCCCCTTGCCTTAGCGTCTCTTATCATTCGTACGCCGCCCTTTGTGCTTACGTGGCAGATATGTACCGGAATGTCCAGATATTCGGAGAGGATAATGTCTCTTGCGATCATGATATCTTCAGCAGCCGTCGGGATTCCCCTGATACCGATAGATGTTGATACAACACCCTCGTTCATTGCGCCTTCGGAAAGGCTCTTGTCTTCACAGTGGTTAAGTACAGGAAGGTCGAAATCTGAAGCATATTCAAGGACTTTTCTCATGATTCCGGCATTCTTGATCGGATGTCCGTCATCAGATACTGCTACGATTCCTGCCTCCTTCATGAGACCCATCTCTGAGATGAGCTCGCCGTCGATGCCCTTTGTAGCCGCACCGATGGGATAAACTCTGCAGTTGTCAGCTTCCTTGGCTTTCTTGAGGATGCCGCTGATAACAGCCGCATTGTCGGCAACAGGATTTGTATTAGGCATCGGGCAGATCGAAGTATAGCCGCCCTTTGCAGCACTTGCAGTACCTGTTGCTATCGTTTCCTTATATTCTCCGCCGGGTTCTCTCAAGTGGCAGTGCATGTCGACAAGACCGGGTGTAACTGTTGCACCCTTAAGATCTATTACTCTGTCTGCCTTATCTTCAGGGAATTCATTGGCAATCTTGCCGTCTTCGATAAATACTTTATCGGCTTTCTCGTTTCCGAAAACCTTGCAGTTAGTTAAAATCAGTCTCACAGATTGTTCCTCCTTGCCATGAGCAGATAAAGCACAGCCATTCTGACTGCAACACCGTTTGTTACCTGTTCATTGATTACAGACTGGTCGCAGTCGTAAACTGCCGTCGGGAGCTCTACGCCGTGATTGCACGGACCCGGGTGCATTAAGAATGCATCAGGTTTAGCAAGTGCTAACATCTCGGGAGTGATCGCGTAGAACTTGGCGTACTCTGCGATCGACGGGAACAGTGATTTCTGCTGGCGCTCGAGCTGAACTCTGAGGCCCATGACCGCATCCGCATCCTTTACGCAGTCAGCAACACTGTCTGCGATCCTTACGCCCATGTTCTCGATTCCTACGGGCATCATGGTCTTAGGACCGTATACGCTTACCTGTGCGCCGAGCTTTGTAAGTCCGATCGCGTTGGATCTTACTACTCTTGAGTGGTAGATATCGCCGCAGATTGCGATCTTCTTGCCTTCAAAAGTATCGAATCTCTCATACATCGTGAGCATATCGAGAAGCGCCTGTGTGGGGTGTTCATTCATGCCGTCACCAGCGTTAACTACTGAAGCCTTGAGGTAAGGAGCGATGAAATGAGGCGCACCTGACTGGTTGTGTCTCATGATTATGATGTCGGTTCCCATCATGTCTATCGTTCTTGCTGTATCAAGAAGTGACTCACCTTTGTTTACGGAGCTTCCTGAAGTTGAGATGTTGGCGGAAGCCGAACCCATGTATTTCGAAGCAAGCTCGAAAGAAAGCCTTGTTCTTGTTGAATTCTCATAGAATAGCGTTACTACCGACTTACCCTGAAGATGTGATGTCTTCTTGTTGGCAGATGATATAACGAGCTTCATCGTCTTGGCTGTGTCTAAGATCTCCATGATCTCATAAGCGGTAAGTTGCTTCATACCGAGGAGATCTTTGCTCTTAAGTCCCATTATCCTTCTTCCTCCTTAAGCAGTATTACGCGGTCCTGGCCGTCAACTTCCTTGACTTCGACATCGATGTGCTCGGTAATTGCGGTCGGAACGTTCTTTCCGACATAATCAGCTCTGAAAGGCAGCTGCCTGTGGCCTCTGTCGATCAGGATCGCAAGCTGGATATTTGCAGGTCTTCCCATATCAAATATGTTCTCTATGGCAGCTCTTGTCGTTCTGCCCGTGAAGAGAACATCATCAACCAGGATTATCTTTTTGTCGTTTACATCAAAGGGAATGTCCGTGCCGTTTACGACAGGATGTGCCGAGAGCATCGAGAGGTCGTCTCTGTAGAAAGTAATGTCGAGGATACCCATCGGTACCTTTACGCCTTCGATCTCCTCAAGCAGTTTGCGAAGTCTTGTTGCAAGAGGCACGCCTCTTTTCTGGATTCCGATGATAGCTACGTTATCAAGTCCGTCGTTGTGCTCGATTATCTCGTGGGAGATCCTGATAAGCGCACGGGAGATAGCAGCTTCATCCATCAGTTCATGACCGGGAATTAAGACCATAAAAAAACTCCTTCCGCATAGAATATGGCTATGAGCCATCCGTCCGGCAGAAAGGAATCCGTAATTACAGTAGTATTAAGAGCCACTTACGGCCTCGCCGGACCGTTTAAAGTTTTGCTGTATGAATTCTATATTTAATAGTGTCGAAAAGCAATATTGAAATTGCGGTTTTTGGGACAAATAATGGGGCATCCCATCGCTGAGATACCCCATAAAAGTTAACTCAAAATATGTCTATCAGGATTCTTTCTTGGCAAGGCGCTTGCTTACTACAAATCCTGCACCTGCAAGAAGAAGCATTGCAGCACCAATAAAGAGTGCAGAGCTTATTGACTCACCTGAAGCAGGAACATCTGCAGCATCTCTTATCGTAAACCTGATCTCCATTGTAACGCCATTATCGAAAACAACTTTCAGAGTGTGCTCACCCTTAGATAATGTCTTAAGGAAATCAGGCATGATCTCAATGATCAAACTACCCTTGCTGAAATCTGCAGCACCTTCAGGAAGAGCTTCTCCATCGATCGTAATGGTTTTGCCGGCATCACAGAAAAGCTCATAAGCCCAGTCAAAAATACCTTCCTGTCTGATCCTGATCGTGATGCTTTTATCACTGTTTGTAAGCCAGACAATATCTTCGCCTTCAGTTATCGTGAAATGCAGAGAGATAACTTCATCGGCATCAAGGATTGCCATTATTAAAGTAACATTTGCTTCCCTGACCTCATCATATTCAGGAGATTCTTTTGCCAAGACAACGTTTGCGCCTTCAAGACCATCCTTTAAAGCAGCGATCTGGTCATCAGTAAGATAGCCGGTATACTGATCCAAAAACTTTTCAGCGATTGAAACAGTATCTTCAAGATCCAACAACTCAGCAGCTAACAAGTCTGCAAAAAGCTTGTCAACAAGCTCTTTCCCAACATTATCTTTAAGTTCACCTAAATCTAAATATGCATTATATGCAGATTGAATATCAGAATAATTATCATATATAACATTTTCAGGATCAGGAAGGGCTTTAATCATATCGATTACTAAATTGACCTGAGCCTTATTAGCAGCATCCTTTTCAGCAGCATCCTTAAGTGCTTCGATCTTCTTTTCAGCACTTACCAGATCATCATAGTTTTCAACGCCTTCCTTAAGATCATCGGGAAGAGCATCGTAAGCTTCACGAGCCTTCTTTACAGTATCTTCATCATCCAATGTAGGATCTTCAGGAATAGCCTCGATCAGTTTCTCAACTTCGAGAATAGCCTCACTGCAAAGAGCATCAAGCTTGTCAGCATAAGGGTCAAAGAAATCGTCTATATCATCAACATCAAAATACTCGCGAACAATAGACTGACCGCCTTCATCTAAATCCCAATATGCAGAATAAGCATCTTCAACCGCATCTATGTCAGAAAGTTTAAGCTCATCTACGTCAGGAAGAGCCTCGATCTGGTCGATGACAGCCTGAACATCTTCGGGAAGTTCCAAAACCTCACCATCAGTAAGACCTGTGCCGTCATCTCTTGCTGCAAAAACCGTCATACCTGGAACAAAACTAACCATCATTGCGACAGAAAGAACCATTCCAAGCGCCTTACCCATAAATCGCTTCATATAGGATCTCCTTTAAATATCAAAAAGTTGTTAGTATTTTACTTTAGATGCCCGAAAAGATAAACACCAAAATTCTGATATTGGGATTATTTACAAATTTATATGTTTCAGGAAATTCTCGATGTAACCGGTGTATTTATCAAAGCCAGCAACAGCCCTGGATTTAGCGTGTCCCGCCCCATCGACGAGAATAAGTTCTGTATAGGCGCCGTTTTTAGCGGCCATTTCCCTCATCTTCTCGCTGTGATAAGGCCTTATAAATGTGTCGCCTGCTCCGTGAATGAATAAAATCGGGTATTTATTGTTTTCGAGCGCCTTTAAAGCGTTGGTCTTATGCATATCAATTCTGTAAATGGCCTTTGCTGCAAACCAAACAGAATAGATCAGGAAAGCAAGATGGATCCTGGAATAACCGTCTTTAATGACTTGTTTTGTGCTTATAAAGCCGCAGTCAGCCACAATGAAATCTATCTGCGGATTAAAGCGGACAACACTTAAAACCGTCGAACTGCCCATAGATTCACCGTGCAGTCCCAAAACCTTGATATCACTGTGTCTTTTGCGCAGATCTTCGATTACAAACATCAGATCTTCTGATTCCAAGTTGCCCAATGTACATATGTCATGAGCATTATCTCCATGTGATCTCGAGTCGTAGATCAGGCATGAGAACCCGAGTTTTATGTATGAATTTACATATTTTACGGATCCATAGCGGTTAGATGTATGGCCGTGGACAAGGATCATATACTTACCGGTTCCCCGGACAGCCACGTTATCTATGAAAGTTGCATGAAGAACATAACCGTCCTTGCCCTTGATCTCATAATCCTTCTTGTCATAAGAATCAAAATCGAGCCACAGGCCTTTACGCTTGTTATATTCGATCTCACGCTCGATCGAGATACAGCGCGGCTCAATGGTCAGCTTCGCATTACGCCATGCGAAAATATAAACGCCGATATTTGTGATGACGAATATTGCAGTAAATACAATAAGAGCAATGATCCAAGGGTTCATGTATTCTCCTTTTCCTGACAGATAATCAGCTGTCTTTTGCGGCGATGATATATCTGCAACGATGCCATTTACGAGATATGAGATCGAAAAGCGGTTTGGTTATTAATTCGTATAACTTATAGATAACAAAGCTTAAGAGGAAAAGACCGACCATGCAGCCAAGCATGTGAAGCGTCATGATGACGAATCCTGAGCGTACAAACTTTGAAATCTGAAGATATTCCAGAAAGTTTATATGGATCAGATATGTCGGGAATGCAGCAGCGGCAAACATATTGATCACTTTGTTGTCCTTTATCTTAAGGTTACTGAATAACAGGAAGAACAACACAGCCTCAAGTATCATCAAAGGATTTTCATAGCTCCACATTATCGTGCTCTGAGGTGCGTATCCGGAAATATAGTGATCTGCATATGTCATGGCGACCATCAATCCGGTATTTATCACGAGAAACAGAAGTGATTTATAGGGATTAACCTTCTTTCCTTCGTCGACCTTGTCCCTGATATAACAACCGATGATAAACATCAGGATGATATTAACCAGCGTATATCCTCTGTCTGTTCCGAACATACTAATCGGATTGATTCCCTGCATGATCCCGTTCGTGGAAGGTTTATTCCAGATGGAAAACTTTGTAGCATAACTGATGCAGTCCCAGACAAACGGATAAACAGAGAATACGGTAATAAGTACAATTAACAGAGCCTTCTTCCCTGTTTTACCCATGTGCGACCACATAAGGCTTAAAAACGGAGCCAGAAGATAAAGAGCTATATATACGAACAAAAACCAGTAGCTTGGTGAATAGTATCCCAAAAAGGTCTTAAATGAAAAGGGTTCGCCCTTCGGCAATTCCTTAATCAGATATGCCAGAGTCTCGAAAACCAGATACATCGAAAAAAGCTTGATTGGCTTAAGAAGATCGATCTTAACCGTATTCTTCATGAAGTAACCGGTTATCAGCACATAGATATTTACGACGCAAACAAATAAAGTCTCAAAAACGATCAGAATGACCTTGTTGATGCTTGAATCTTCAACAAAAGCAAAACCGCCGCCTAACGACGAGTTGTTATAGTGAAGCAGTACTACACCGAGCGCAGCAAAGATACGGAGCAATTCTATATTCGACTGTCGGTTCGTCTTCTCTGCCATAAAACATCCTAAATCATTTGATTTAACATGATTATACCTCAAAGATTACTGATATTTTATTTTGTTGTTGTGACAGTAAATGATAGAATCAGAGCCGGTCAGGTATAATGGTACTGATTTTAGGAGGAATTAGGGATATGAAAAAATTCATCAAGTTCACAGCGCTTTTGACATGCGGCATGCTCTCGCTGCAGCTTATATCGTGCACTTCAAAGCCTGTGGCAACAGAATCATCAGAGACAACAAATGTTTTCGAAGCGACTACAACTGAAATCTCTGAAACATCTGAAACAACTACCGTAACAGAGACTTCTCAGACAACTTCAGTAGAAACATCTGAAACCACTACTGAGGCTACAACTTCGGAAACCACGGCTGCCACCACCGAATCTTCGGAAACTTCGGCTTCTTCATCTGCATCCGAAACCTCTGCAACCCCAGAAACATCTCAGATCTCAAACGATGTTTGCGCCATATACACGAAGATCCCTGAGGAAAAAAAGAATTACATTATCTATAACGAAGCGTTTGGCGGCACGATTACCGCCAATGCAATGAATAAAGGCTTTATCGGCATTACAATAGTTTCCGACGGGACAAATCTTACAGGCGATATCCCTGCAGAAGCTCTGCAGTTCACTGTCTTTTACGATGAAAGACAGAACTTCACTTTAAGAGATCTTGACGGAAGATTCCTTTCCGCAACATCTCAGGGTGAACTTATCCTTACAGATAAGCCCGTCGAAGACAATTACCAGTTCTGGAGAATGGAAGAGACCAAAGACGGCTGGCATATCATCAATGTCGGCGCAGCTAACAACCAGGCGCTTCAGTACAGTTCCGGCACTTTCAGCATTAGAACATGTGCCAATACAAGTGCTTTTGTCTTTAACTTCTACGAAGTAGGATAACTCTTTTTAGAATACTCAATCTTCAAAAAAGTCAGGTTAAAAGTCAGGGCATGCCCTGACTTTCACTGTGAAAAATGAAGATTTTTAGCGAAAATCAGGGTGATTATCCGGGAATACCCTGACAATCGCCCTGACTATTTCATTTTTTATAAGTCTTGCTGTAAACAACCATCATGGCTGCTATGCATATGAGTGCGAAAATACCGACATAAAGCACGGAATTCATTCCGCTGAAATCAGTTCCGAACGCGTGAGCATTGAAGCTGAATGTATCCTTTACTGCAGATATGAACGCACCGTTATCGACTCCGCCAATCGAAGAATCAATATTGTTGGCGATTCCGCTTAAAAGGATATTCCTGATAAGAGATGTTATATGGCTTGCCGGGAAAAGATTGCAGAATCCCTGAACGCCTTCTGAAAACTGTGATAACGGAATATATGCTCCGATAACAAATCCTGCAGCAGCTGACAAGATTCCGAAGAATGCCGTACTTGTTGATGAAGACTTGAAGAACAGCATGACCAGCATGAATAATGCCGTTGAAGATGCTGAACCAAGAAACATCATTCCGTATGCAGCAATCAAAGACTGAACACTCAGATGAAGGTCACCCATAAAGTTCAGAACAACAAGTCCTACAGTCAAAATGAGCGATGTCATTATGAATGAACTTAACGTGGATGCCGTAAAGTATGAAAGAACGATCTTCCATCTCTTAAGCGGAGTTGCGCAGATATCGCTGTCCACACCGGATTCCCTGTCTTTTACGATCGTCTGAAGGCATGTATAAGGCACTGTTATCATTGCAGTTCCGAGAATGCCGGTCAGAAGGATTCCGTTTGCGAGCATATCGATATCAGCACCTGAAACAAAGTTTTCAAGGCCATTCAACGTGCCGTTTAATGCATCAACAAAGGTTCCCTTAAGGAATAGCAGATAAAGTATAAATATAATGATCGATGTCAAAAGCGAGAAAAAGATCGCAAGTACATCCTTGAAATATATAATGAGGTTTCTCTTTGTAAATCCGATAAAATCCATCATGAAGCAAGCTCCTTTCCGGTAAGGTTAAGGAACACGTCATCCATAGTTCCCTTTACGAATTCATAGTCTCTAATTTCTTCCCTGTGTTCGAAGATAAACTCCGTCAGGTTCCTGTCAGTCTCAATGCTGTAGTGGTCGGCATCGTAAACATATTTATCGCTGATGATTTGAATAAGCGATTCGGCTGATTCGCCTTTTTCCGTATACCATACAAGCCTTGAATGAGCGTATCTTGTCTTAAGCTCTGCAGGCGTACCTGTCGAAATGATGTTTCCCTTATCGAGTATCACGACATGGTCGGCATCCCTTGTCTCTTCCATGTAATGAGTGGTCAGGAAGATCGTCATCTTGTGCTCTTTTCTTAAGTAATTGATGTAATCCCACACAATCTTTCTGGACTTAGGGTCAAGGCCTGTTGTAGGCTCATCAAGGAACAGGATCTTCGGGTTATTGATGAGCGCTCTCATTATGTCGACTCTTCTTCTCTGACCGCCTGAGAGCTTTTCGTATTTTCTGTCCCAGATGTCCTTCATCTCGAATCTTTCTGAAAACGGTTCAAGTCTTGCAAGCACCTGTTTTCTTGAAAGACCGTAGTAAGAACCTCTTGTAAGCAGATTGTCCTTAACGCTGAGTTTCTTATCGAGCACTGAATTCTGGAAAACGATTCCGTTTACTTTTCTGATCTCATCGTCTTCTTTTCCGAGTTCGTGACCGCAGATAAATGCGCTGCCTGATGTCTTTCCGAGAATAGTTGTCAGCATGTTGATTGTTGTTGATTTGCCGGCACCGTTCTCACCCAGGAATGCGAACATCTCCCCTTCTTCCACATCAAACGAGATACCGTTAACAGCGGTATGCTCTTTGTACTTTTTTGTAAGATCTTTAACTTCAATGACTTTCATGTTCATTCCTCCTTGCATTGACACAATAAACCAGAGGAATGCATGCGAAAATAGCAACTCTACCAAGTTGCCAAAAAGGTTTACCAAGTTGCAGAAAAATTACTCTTCGTCCCTGATATCGTCCAAAGCCTTGTTGATCTTGTTGTCGTCACGCTTATGGAACCAGAGGGTTACGACACATACGAAAACATAGACCAGGAAGTAGATGATGGTCATCATGATAAAGCCGTCAAGTTTAACGTACCATTTAAAGATATAGCCGAACAGGCAAACGATGGCATATAGGCCTATGCAGTGAAGGATGATACGGACAATGAACTTATTCTTTGGAATATCAGTATCCGCGAGCCAGAATATAGTAGGCAAAGAGCATAATGCACCCGTAAGTATTACCGATACAAGCTGCAGCCATGTTAGATTAAAAGATGTAAGCGGATCACCCATCATGGCATAGACAAGGCCTTCGATAATAATGCCTACATAGATCGCAAAGGAGATCATCATAGTCTGTTCAAGCCATAACTTAAATCTGTTCATCCTATTCCAAGCCTCCTCTTAACTTCTTTTACATAACCACGCGAAATAACGACGATCTCGTCATTTAACATCGTCGCATCTACCCTTCCGCTGATCTGGGACTTAACATTCTTTATCTTCTTGAGATTGATTATCATCGATTTTGAGCATCTCATGAAATAGCCGCCAAGCATGACCTCAAGCTCATAAAGCCTGTATTTGCAGTCGTAGCAGCCCTGCTTTGTATAAACGAAAGTCTTTTTATCGATAGATTCGATATAGTAAACAACAGAAGCCTTAATGATATAGACCTTGCCGTCCTTGCTTACGGCAAAACTCTTTGAATCGCCTTCCAGAAGTTCAACAGCACCGGAGATCTCATCAGTAATCTCGACCGCCTTGATGACGGCCTGTTCTTCTTCCTTGCTGTCTACCTTTTCGATAAAGACCTGCATTAAAAACTCCTGATAAAGAAATCCTCCATTAATTGAAACAACTAATGGAGGATTTTTCAATACTTTGGTGGGGCTGGTGGGACTTGAACCCACACGATTTATGGTCGGCAGATTTTGAGTCTGCTGCGTCTGCCATTCCGCCACAACCCCGTGCGCGTTGATAATTATATTAAAGCGCTATTTCTTTGTCAATTTCATAAAAGAAGCATTAAGCTGCTTCTTCCTGAACTGCTGTCTTTGCCAGATATTCATCCATGACGCCTGAATTATAAAGGAAATCATCGATGTGCTGCTTATAAGCCTCTTCACCTGCCACCTGTCTTGAGCGTGCATGACCGGCACCTTCAACGAGCCAGAGCTCACAATATGCGTATTTCTTGGCTTCCTCATACATATCTTCACTGTTCTCGACATCGATCCAGTCATCAGCCAGGCCGTGTACGAAAAGGATCGGAACGCCCTTACCTTTCAAAGCATCGATTCCGCTTACCTCAGCGTCGTCAATGCCGTAAATGAGCTTAAATCCGATGTCGGCACAGGTTCCGAAAGGATAAAGATACATATCGTTATACATGTCGTGGACCATGAACTTAAGGCTCTCAAAACCGCAGTCTGCAACGACAAAATCTACTTTATCCGTATATCTCAAAGCATTTAATGTGGTTGAAGCGCCCATTGATTCGCCGTGAAGTCCCAACAGCACTACATCTCCGTATCTTGAATAGGTATCTTCTATTAAGTAATTGAGGTCCTGGCCCTCATATCCGCCCATTGAGCAGATAGCCTTCTCATTGGCACCATGTGCACGAAGATCGTAGATGATGCAGGTAAATCCGAGTTCGATAAAAGCGTCACAATATTTGGAGCCGGAATACATGTTTGACTGATGGCCATGGGAATAGATAAGGTATTTGCCTGTACCTACTGTTTCAGGAGAAGAGATCTTTGCGCAGTGCAGCTCGTAGCCGTCCATTCCCTTAACTATGTAATCTTCCTTATCGTAGCTGTCAAAATTGCCGTAAACTCCCGCTTCTTTCATCTCATCTATAACCTCATCATAAGGCGCACGCTTTGGATGTGTAATCGAAGTTGATGTTCCGATGGCTG
>CAJOJI010000020.1:17236-17855 GCA_905234715.1 uncultured Saccharofermentans sp. | reverse complement strand
TTCCTTTAATAACTTTCTTCTTGGATACTTTTTTACCTGATTTTGACATACTATCACCCCTCTAAGTTAGTCTTGGCTATTATAACAAATATCACTCATCTTAAAGTGAAAATCATTATGGCAATAAGACAAAGAATTTTTATAATTAAAGCCGTTTCTGTCTCAAATCTAATCGAAAATACCGAAAAATAACAAGTACAATTCAGGCAAAAAGTTTTATAATTATCCTGTTAAATTTTAAGGAAAGAGGTTACCGATTATGGCAAACATTGATTTGACAAAGTACGGCATCACAGGCACAACTGAGATCGTCTACAATCCTTCATATGAGACACTCTTTGAAGAAGAAACAAAGGCCGGTCTCGAAGGTTACGAGGTTGGTAAGGTTACTGAGCTTGATACTGTTAACGTTATGACAGGTATCTTCACAGGCCGTTCCCCTAAAGATAAGTACATCGTTATGGATGAGAACTCCAAGGACACAGTTTGGTGGACATCCGATGAGTACAAGAACGACAACCACCCTATGACAGAGTCTACATGGGAAGTTGTTAAGGACATCGCAAAGAAAGAGCTCTCCAACAAGAGACTTTTCGTAGTTGATGCTTTCTGCGGTGCA
>CAJOJI010000020.1:0-17211 GCA_905234715.1 uncultured Saccharofermentans sp. | reverse complement strand
TCATCGTTGAGGTTGCTTGGCAGGCTCACTTCGTAAAGAACATGTTCATCGTTCCTTCTGAGGAAGAACTTGCTACTTTCGAGCCTGACTTCGTTATCTACAACGCTTCAAAGGCTAAAGTTGACAACTACGCTGATCTCGGACTCAACTCAGAGACATGCGTTGCTTTCAACATTACATCACGTGAGCAGGTTATCATCAACACATGGTACGGCGGTGAGATGAAGAAGGGTATGTTCTCCATGATGAACTACTACCTCCCTCTCAAGGGCATCGCTTCAATGCACTGCTCTGCTAACACAGACATGGAAGGTAAGCACACAGCAATCTTCTTCGGTCTCTCCGGAACAGGTAAGACAACACTTTCCACAGATCCTAAGAGACTTCTCATCGGTGACGACGAGCACGGCTGGGACGACAACGGCGTCTTCAATTTCGAGGGCGGCTGCTATGCTAAGGTTATCAACCTCTCCAAGGAGAATGAGCCTGACATCTACAACGCAATCAAGAGAAACGCTCTCCTCGAGAACGTAACAGTTGCTGACGACGGCAAGATCGACTTCGCTGATAAGAAGGTTACAGAGAATACTCGTGTTTCATATCCTATCGACCACATCGAGAAGATTGCTAAGAACGTTAACGTTGTATCCGCTGGTCCTGCAGCAGAGAACGTAATCTTCCTTTCTGCTGATGCTTTCGGCGTACTCCCTCCTGTTTCCATCCTCACACCTGAGCAGACAAAGTACTACTTCCTCTCAGGCTTCACAGCTAAGCTCGCTGGTACAGAGCGTGGAATCACAGAGCCTACACCTACATTCTCCGCTTGCTTCGGTCAGGCATTCCTTGAGCTCCACCCTACAAAGTATGCTGAAGAGCTCGTAAAGAAGATGGAGAAGTCCGGCGCTAAGGCTTACCTCGTTAACACAGGTTGGAACGGCACAGGTAAGAGAATCTCTATCCCTGATACTCGTGGAATCATCGATGCAATCCTTGACGGTTCTATCAAGGATGCTCCTACAAAGAAGATCCCTTACTTCGATTTCGAAGTTCCTACTGAGCTTCCCGGCGTTTCTACAGAAATCCTCGATCCTCGTGACACATATGCTGATGCAGCAGAGTGGGACAAGAAGGCTCAGGATCTCGCCGGCAGATTCATCAAGAACTTCAAGAAGTATGAGACAAACGAAGCTGGTAAGGCTCTCGTTGAGGCTGGTCCTAAGCTCTAATTCTTCTAAATCATTAAGAGTTCATTCAATACTCCTGAGGCGAAAGCTTCAGGAGTATTTTTTTGCAACTTTTACAAATTTTAAAATTTTTTAAGAATTTGAGTTCTTAAATATCTCAAAGTGGTATATTAATAATATCTATTTTGTATGTCAGGTAAGGGATATGAAGAAGAACAGAGACATCAGAGTTATCAGAACTCAAACAGCTCTTTTGGAAGCGCTGGAAGAACTTATCAAGACTAAGAAACTTTCCAATATAACGATCACTGAGCTTTGCACCGAAGCTAAGATCAACCGCAATACTTTCTACTATCACTACAACAATATCTTCGAGTTCCTTGACGAGCATAAAAAGCTCATCATTGATGATCTTAACGATATAACAGATCTCAGCAAGAGCCATAACAAAAAGAATCTCATTGAGATGTTCAATATTATGAAGCAGCACCCGCACTTCCTTAATATCCTCATCTCCCCTAACTGCGACCTTGATTTCTTTAATGAGATCTTTGACGTTGCCAATAAGAAAGCTTCCATCTCACTGGCAAAGGATGAATCCAAGTTCACAAGCAAGGAACTTCTTCTTTGTCATTACTGCAATGCAGGATGCAATGCGGTAATCATCTCCTGGATCCTTAACGGAATGAAGGAAACACCCGAAGAGATTGCCGACATCGTCTGGGAAGCATCTAAGAACGGTGTCTTCTCTATCCTGTTCCCTACGGAAAATTTCTGATTACATCACAATAATAAGCGGAGTGTTACACTTTTCAAGTGATGCTCCGTTTTTTATTAGAGACAATTTATGAGCACGACTTTTTTTGCAAAGCGTGAATTACCCACTAAAGTTAAATTTTAATAATATTAGTGGGCATAAAGAAAAATGGATGCCAATCGGCATCCATTTCACATTTTATGCTGTAACTATTTTGTTCGCATTCTCGAGGTTATGTCTCTCGACTGCATCCTGTCTCATCTTGTACTTGAGGATCTTACCTGCAGCGTTCATCGGGAATCCGTCAACGAAGTCGACATATCTCGGAACCTTGTGCTTAGCCATGTGGTCCATGACGAACTGCTTGATCTCTTCTTCTGAAGACTCTTCGCCGGGCTTCAATACTACAGCTGCAAGGATCTCTTCGCCGTAATCGGCATCAGGAACACCGATTACCTGTACGTCCTGGATCTTGGGATGTGTATAGAGGAAGTCTTCGATCTCCTTAGGGTAGATATTCTCACCGCCTCTAATGATCATGTCCTTGATACGGCCTGTGATCTTGTAGTAACCGTCTTCAGGTCTTCTCAATGCGAGGTCGCCTGAATGGAGCCAGCCGTCTTCATCGATTGCGGCAGCTGTAGCTTCGGGCATCTTGTAGTAACCCTTCATGATGTTGTATCCGCGTGCACAGAACTCGCCCGGTACACCGTCAGGAAGCTCGGCACCTGTCTCAGGATCTACGATCTTTGTTTCAACGCCGAAGATGGAAGGTCCGACGGTATTAACTCTCTGCTCGATAGTGTCTGTTGTCTTGGACATTGTCGTAGCAGGAGATGCCTCTGTCTGGCCGTAAGTGATAACGATCTCAGGCATGTGCATCTTCTCGATAACTTCTTCCATTGTCTTGATCGGACAAGGTGAACCTGCCATGATACCTGTTCTCATGTGTGAGAAGTCTGTCTTCGGGAAGTTCTCATGTCCGAGCATTGCGATGAACATCGTAGGAACGCCGTGGAAGCATGTGATCTTCTCCTGGTTGATGCAGTTCAAGCCCTTACGGGGTGAGAATGCAGTGATCGGTGACATTGTAACTGCGTGAGTTACGGATGCTGTCATTGCGAGAACCATGCCGAAACAGTGGAACATAGGAACCTGGATCATCATGCGGTCGAAAGATGACAGATCCATGCAGTCGCCGATCGCCTTACCGTTATTAACTACGTTGTAGTGTGTGAGCATAACGCCCTTAGGGAATCCTGTCGTACCTGATGTGTACTGCATGTTGCAGACATCATGCTTGTCGATCGTACGGCGGATCTTCTCAACGTCACTGTAAAGAACAGTCTCAGCCAATGCCGGGAGCTCATCCCAGTGGAAGCATCCGGGTACTTTGGACTCGCATGTGATAACGTTCTTCAAAACAGGAAGTCTAGCAGATTCAAGCTTACCGGGCTCAGAATCCTTAAGCTCGGGACAGATCTCGTTAATGATCTGGATATAGTCTGAATCCTTATACTTATCGATCATGACCAGTGTGCATGTATCGGACTGTCTCAAGAGATATTCGATCTCATGGATCTTATATGCTGTGTTTACGGTAACGAGTACGCAGCCGATCTTTGTTGCTGCCCAGAATGTAAGATACCACTGGGGAACGTTCGTAGCCCAGATTGCAATGTGGTCACCCTTCTTACAACCCATAGCGAGGAATGCGCGTGCGAGGTTGTCTACATCATTTCTGAACTCGGGATATGTACGTGTATAGTCGAGCTCTGTATATCTGAACGCGTACTGGTTCGGGAACAATTCGCAGATCTTATCCAATACATCCGGGAATGTGAGGTCGATCAGAGTTTCCTTGGGCCAGGGATAGTAACCTGTTCCTCTCTTGTCCATCTGAAGTTCTGTCTTCTGCTTCGGACGGTATGTCTCCATGTAATTTGCGAACTGAGGGATAACGATACCTGCAGAATCAAGATCTTTAGACCATCTGTAGACCCACTCGAGTGAGATATAGCCGATATAGTCGATTGCCTGGAGAGCATCGAACATCTCCTTCAAAGGCATGTCACCTGTGCCCATGAGCTTATAGGATACCTTGCCGTCTACCATGACGGAGTCCTTAACGTGAACGTGCTTAATGTATTCACCGAGGTTGTTTACTGTCTCAACGGGAGATTCGCCCATGAATCTGTAAGGGTGATGCATGTCCCAGAGAGCTGCTACCTTGCGGTTGCCGATCTCATCTAAGAGCTTCTTGAGCCTCTTTGTATCGGCATAAACGCCGTTTGTCTCGATAAGGAGTGTTACGTTATATTCTTCTGCATAAGGGATGAGTTCTCTCATGATGGAGATGACTACGTTATCGTCGATCTCCTTCTCGGGTGCCGGATTACGGTCGCCCAATACACGGATATAAGATGTTCCGAGCTTAGATGCAAGTTCGATATATGCCTTGATCTCAGCGATAGCCTTATCCTTTGTGGCAAGGTCGTTTACGGGTTCGCCTGAAGAAAGACAAGGAATAGTAAGCTTTAATTCCTTAAGCTTAGCTACTGTCTTGGGAAGTTCGCTGTCTCTGAACGGCGGAGCCTTAACAGAGAAAATGTCCTGGCCTAAGCCTCTGATCTCAATTCCGTTGAAATTGAAGTCCTTAGCCATTGAGTAGATGTCCTGCCATGAGAAATCAGGGCATGCGAGTGTTGAAAAACAAGTTAACATAGTAATTCCCTCTTTATTTATTACGTAACCAAGAGATTATATAGGTTTACGGGATTTTTGTAAAATTCACGCGTGATTTTTGGCTCTACGCGAGCAAGCCGACAATAAAATATGGCTGCTTAGCAGCCTAGCGTAAGTCGGAGGGTAAGAAGGACAGCAGAAGAAACGCCAAGAATGACGCCTGTTTCGATCAAATTGTTCTTCTCTGTCTTCATTAATAAATTAACCTTAAATAAAAAACGTTACTGCGTTAAGAAAACGCAATAACGTAATTATATATATTTTGTCCGCCTAAGCAAGTATAAATTTCAGCCGAGGGACAAATTGTCTTTATCCGGCCGTTCATTGAATCCGCAAGATCCTTGTCTTCATTGTTGTCAGCGAAAACCATGACCGATTCACAGGAATCTGCTCCGGGTACTGTCGGAACGAACTGTTCAAGGCATTCCTTGAGGTCAGATGAAGCGCATGTGATGATGTCGTCATCAAGTACTCCGATAAAATCACCTGTATTTACGTTGATTCCGTTGTAAACGCCTGTCTTGTCAGCCTTGGCGATAAGTCCTGTGTGAACACCATCAAGAGCCTTGTTCATTGAGGCTTCGATCTCCTGATAAGAAGCATTGGTATCAACAAGGGACAGTGCCAGGTAACCTTCAGCCATGGATTTAGTGGGAATGATGCGGATATCGCAGTCCTTCATGACTTCCCTGACCTTCTCGGCAGTCATGATTATGTTCTTGTTATTAGGTAATATAATTATGTGCTTTGCAGAAGCGTTCTTGCATGTATCGCAAAGGCTCTGAACGGAAACGTTGTTGGACTGTCCGCCCTCTGCGATCTCAGAAACTCCCATATCCTTGAAGAGCTTATCAAAGCCGTCACCGTCTGCAACTGCAACGATTGCAACATCCTTTTTGTTTGCAAATACGGTCTCGTTATGCTGGATCGTCATGTTCTCGATCTTGAGCTTAATGAACTCGCCGTACTTATGGAAATAAGCCATTACAGACTCAGGCTTTAATGTGTGGATATGGATCTTAACCTGCTTGCCGTCCTTAACGAGAACAAGAGAATTACCGAAATCCCTCATGTCTGACGTAACAAGAGTCTCATTGAATGAATCAACTTTGTCATCGTCCATCTGTATGATCATCTCTGTGCAGTAACCGAATTCGGCAAGACCTTCGCCACCCATGCCGGGCATGGCAGCTTCCGGATTAACGGCAGCAACAGACTCAAACTCTGAAAGATCGATAGAGAATGACTCATCCAAAGCCTCAAGCATACCTGTTACAAGGCAAACGAATCCCATGGCGCCGGAATCCAAAACATTGTATTCCTTCAAAATAGGAAGAAGTTCGGGTGTATGCTTCAAAGACTCTGCAGCACCGTCAACGATATCCTTCATGAACTGCTCAGTCGTTGTGTCTTCATCAAGATTGTCTTCGGCATTTTCCTGCGCCTCACGGCATACTGTAAGGAAAGTACCTTCAACAGGCTCAGCAACAGAGTTATAAGCACTCTCGGTACCCGCAAGGAAACCTGCATAAAGAGATCCTGCGTTAAGCTCGTCAAAATCCTTAAAAGATTTAAGGAATCCCTTAAGCCACTGGGAAAGGATAACTCCGGAGTTACCCTGTGAATTCATGAGTGCTCCGGTATAGAGATTATCGAAGTCGGAAGATTCAAGGTCTCTGTCACCTATTTCAACAAGGACCTTTAAGACGCCGCTCATGGTCTTATCCATATTTGTTCCCGTATCTCCGTCCGGTATCGGGAAAACATTCATGTCGTTTAATTCCTGCTTGTTATCTAGTATCTTCTTGGCACCGCCAATAAACATTTTCTTAAGAATAGATAATTCCATGTAACTCTACTTCTCTTCCTCTTATTCTATTTATCTGAAATCAGATCATCTGTTCAGTTTTTGATCTGCCGAAATAATTAACTACAAGTGTTCCGGGGCCGGCAGAAGCACCGATGATGGAACCTACAACATATTTCTTGATGGTGGCAGAAGGTATCTTCTTCTTAAGTTCCATCTCAAGTTCATCGGCATCAAAGAAGCAGTCGGCATGGCCGAGCCAAATGGTCTGTTTCTCCGGTGATACGATGTTCTTAGATACACGGTCAGCGATCTCAGTAAAAGAGGACTTTCTTCCCTTTACCTTTGCAACGGCAAGGTTCTGTCCCTTTGTATCGCTGATGATTATGGGCTTTACGGCAAAGAGATTGCCGAAGAAAGCCGAAGAAGCAGTGATTTTTCCTGCTTCCTTAAGATAAGACAAAGTCTCAAAAGTGTTGCACTGGTTATAGAAGAACTTATTGTCTTCAACCCACTCGCCGCACTCTTCCACTGTCTTTCCCTGCTCGCTCATCTTTGCGCATTCGATGGCGATAAGGCTCTGTGCCATTCCGCAGATCAAAGAATCGATGCAGATGACCTTTCTGTCGGGAAATTCTGACTTAAGCTTGTCGCGGACTTCATATGCTGTCTTTATAGAAGCTGAAAGCGCAGAAGAGCATGCAATATAGATGACGTCCTTATCAGCGGATAAGTGCTGTCTGAGCTTATCGGTCATGGTCTTTTCAGGGACCTGTGTTGTCTTGTATCTGACGCCGTTTCGCATTGAATCATAGAATTCATGCGCACTCATCTGATCCCAGTCGAGTGAAGCGGTATACCTCTTATCACCCGTATAGTATTCATTGGCAAAATAGTCGATGGAATACTCCTGCCTTAATTCCAAAGGCATGTCGGAAACAGAATCGATTAAGACATCAAAAGAACCCATAAGTCTCAGCCTCCGTAATTTAGGAAGTCAGTTACAGCCTTATCGTATGCTTCAAGGTTTCTGATCCTTAAGTGGGAGTGAGCTCCCTCGTCGAACCAGACCATCTGTTTTCTCTTAGATCCGCTGGCATCATTAATCCTGTCGAAATACTTGGGAAGGGATGAAACGTCCTGTCTTCCGCAGATCATGAGCTGGGGAACTTCTACGTTAGGAATAGCCTTGATGGGCGTATTCTTAAAGATGTCGATGCCGGCAAACTTCTTAAAGAGAAGTCCCATCTGAAGACATACAGGGAATGTGGGTCTTCCGAGGTTCCTTGTTCTCTGGCAGAGAACGTTATAGAACGAGATGAAAGGTCCTTCAAGAACGATCGCATCGACATAAGGGTTATGGTTTGCGGCGGTATAGATGGCAGCAACGGAACCGATGCAGATGCCGTGAATGACAAAATGATCGATGCCGAACTGCTCGTGAACCACCTTAAGCCATGAATCAACATCACGACCTTCAAGCATTCCCGCACCTGTATACAGACCTTCGGAAAGACCTGCGGCTCTGGGATCTACGACAATGATGTTGTACTTATTCTTCTGATAAAGATCGGCGAAATAATAGCAATACTTACATGTCTCGGCACGGCCTGCCATGATGAGGCATGCCTTGTCGTAACCGAAATCGAAATACTCACCCTTCATCTTAAGGCCGTCAAAAGACGTCATCTCGATCTCTTTCATGTATGAAGCGTTCTCATTGCCCCACTTCATACCCGTATCAAACATGACAGTATGCTCGGCATTCTCGGGTGCGCTGTTTCCACGAGCCCATTTATCCTTAGACTCACGGATGAACATGTTTGTATATTGCTTCTTGGCTATCTTCATGCAGTAGAACCACATGAAGATGAAGCCGCCGCCAAATATGACTAATAAAGCAATGATTATTATCAGAGGTACCGGATTAAAGTTAGTCATTATAACTTAGCCTTGATATCCTCTAAGAGTTTGGTCTCTTCAACGAGACCTTCGGAGATCTCCTTACCCATGTAGAAAGCAACTACCATGCCGGGGCCGATGGAAGAACCGTTAGCCATGCAGACTGTTGTGGGAATGATCTCTTCAGGATGGAATTCCTCACGGATCAATTCCTGGAGCTGGAGCCACTGAGCCTTACGGAATGTGTGAGATACGAAGATTCTCTTCGGGTTGGGCTCGATCGTAGCCTTCATGTATTCGATCATGGCTGCGAAAAGCTTCTTGTAACCTGTAACCTTTGTGATGATCTGGTTCATAACGGTTGAACTCAGCGATAGGCTTGATGTTGATGAGTGAGCCCATGAAAGCGGAAACGTTGGAGCAACGGCCCATCTTTGCAAGGAACTTAAGATCGTCAACAGTACCTGTCTGGTGGCATCTGTGCTTGTTGTCCTCAAGCCACTGAGCAACTTCATCAATGGACTTGCCTTCCTTCTTCATGTCGCCTGCGATGGAGCAGAGAAGTCCGTCGCCGCCTGAATAACGGAGTGAGTCAACACAGATGATCTTTCTGTCAGGATACTTCTCCTGGAGATTTGAAGCAGCCTTACGGCAGCAGTCGTATGTATTTGAAAGAGCATGGGACAAAGAAATGTTGAGGATGTCCTTACCCTGCTTGAGATACTTCTCAAAGAATGCCTCCTGTACTTCCAGACCCTTGATGGATGTGGAATACATTGAATCCTTGGACATTGATGTGTAGAAGTCCTGGGGTGAGATATTCTCCCAGTCCAGCGTTGAATCTTCGGTGTGTCCGTCCGGGAAGTTGATATTACCCGGAAGATAATCATCAATACCGAATCTTTCTCTGAGATCCTTGGTAAGGTCTGTTGAGCTGTCTGTGAGAATTACATAATCAGCCATTTTCTTTACTCTCCTTGTATATAGTTAATTATTTTGAAGACTCTATCATTGTTATTACATCGCCGACGTTTCTGAATTCATAGTCGTCATCGACGGGCAATGTAATATTCATTCGGGATTCGATATTCATTAAGATGACGTCGAAAGAAAACTCGTCGATTCCTAAATCTGATAACTCGGAATCAGCGGTTATCGAATCGAGCGGGACATCAAAAGTCCTGTTCATCGTCTTATAAGTATCACAGAATATGGAATACAATTCCGGAATCATATCCATAATCCTATTTCCCACCAGCCTTTGCGTTCCTCGCCTCTTCGATCTCGCCGCTGATCTTGGCAAGATTAGCCTTCATCTCTGCTCTGATCTTCTTTATGTAGCTGTTCATCTGAGGCGTTGTTTCCGATATAGCCTGACGCTTGAGTTCATAGAGCTTTTCACGCATTATTTCATTGGCTTTATCGTACGATTCATTATCTGTTACAAGCCCTTCTTTGTCAAATTCGATGGGGTCTCCGACGACAAAGCGCGTGGGCTTAAATAACTTATATGAAGTATGGATATAAACGGGTACGACGGGACGCTTTGTATAGATCGAAAGCATTGCAGGTCCCTTCATGAAATCAAGGAACTCATCGTCGTAATTCATGTGTCCTTCCGGGAAGATAATGAACGGCTCATGGTTCTTTAATCCGTCCATCATAGTTTTCAAAGATTCCCAGTCAAATCCTGTTCTGTCTAGAAGCACGCAGCCCATGGCTTTTTCAAAGAATCCCCATGACTTGTTTACTTCTGCAACGTCTTTTGCTGCAAGGCTTCTGCAGTAAACACGGCGGAATACATAATAAAGCAACGCAGAGTCGATCCACCATGAGTGGTTTGCAACAATTACCATTCCCTTATCCATGTATCTTGTTCCGCGCGCAAGATCGCCGTTATAAGTGATCTTGGTCCTCATCAGGAGCTTGATGCCGGGCCATGCCGTCGTCTTCATGAAGTTATAAAGGAAGCCGGCATACTTGGGTCTTTTAAGCTTCTTGCCGTCAGCGATCATGAAATTTCTCAAATAGAACTGTCTGTATTCCTCAGTCCTGTTCTGAAGGTCAGTCGTAAATGCGGCTGCCCTGTCCTGCAAAGAATCAAGTCCGTCACGTGTCATGTAAGTATCAGGATACATAAGGCTTCCGATGAACATCAGGTCACGCTTGCCCGGACCGATCCTTCCGTTATGGAATACGGGTACGATCGGAGCTCCTGAACTTAATGAGATAAGAGCTGCCGCCTGCTTATATTCAAGGAGCTTTCCTTCAGTCTCGATATGGCCTTCAGGGAAGATCAGAATCGAATGACCTTTATTGATCTGCTCTACTGCCTGGTTAACTGCATCCATGTTGCCTGTTACCGCATCAACCTTAATGACGCCCATTGCCTTCATGAAGAAAGTAAGCACGGGATTGTAAGCATAGAACTGAGCGCCTACAAGTACGTACTTACGGCGTCCCGGGAATGCCAGCAATGCCTCGACATAGTCAAGGAAAGCCGTGTGGTTCATTGCAATTACAACAGGTCCTTTGTACTTTTCCTTCTTCTCTTTGCGGAGATAGATCTTCTTTATCGGGAAAAGGATCAGAGCAGGAATTATGCTGTTAATGTAAAGGAGCCATCTTATAAGAAACATCAGGATTCGGACTCCTTCTTCTGTTCAATGAGATAATCTGCGATCGCCATGGGAGTGATCAAAGGTGTCTCTGTCATGTTGATCGGTCTGCCCGTAACCTCAGTTACTTTGGATAAAAGCTCAACATACTGCATTGAGTCGCCGCCAAGAGATACAAAGTTCGAAGTCTCACTGATCTCTGATCTGTCTTTGTTTAAGATCTCAGCGAAAACATCACATACCTTGCCGATGATCTCAGTATATTCAGCACTTCTCGTACGTGTAACTTCCTCATCAGTAGGTCTTGTGCATTCGGTTGCAAAGAGCTCGCCCTTCTCAAGCTTGGACGCCAAAGCCTTACGGTCAATACCCTTAAAGTTCTCAGGCATGGAGCCAATCAGGTTAAGGACCTTAAGAGGTCTTTCGGACATAGTGAGCTGATCCATGGATGTGAATACGCCCTTCAAAGATGAAGCCTTCTCAAATGCACCCATTGAGCCGTCATCTGCAAGAACAAGGATCATCTGCTTTTCAGATGTTCCGGGCAACTGGCAGTTGATCATGGCTTCCTGAGTGAAAGCTCCCTTGTTGATACGTGACTCGATATCTTCAGGAGAGATATTCTCGCCGTTAGGTCCGATGATTACGTCATCAAGACGGCCGATTATGTGAAGACGCCCTGTCTCATCGATGCTGACCTTATCATTGGTGGGATAGTAATCCTCACCGAACTCAGTGAACTTACCGTCGACATAGATGCCGTTCATTGAGTGTTCCTTAGGGATAAGAAGTTCGCCTGAATCACTTAACTTATAAGCAACATTGCTGAAGATCTTGCCCGTGCTCGTACCGCATCTGAACTGAGCCTTGCGTGACAATTCAACGGAGATTACGCCGCACTCTGTAAGACCGTAACCTGCATAGATGGAATAACCGAGTCCGTTAAGAACTTCTAAAGTCCTGGGCGCAATAAATCCGCCGCCGGAGATAAGGAATGTAGCCCTCTCACCCAAAAGCTGACGGCGTACTTTCTTAAAGATAATCTTGCGAACGATGATGGGTCCCAATAACGGTAATATGTTCTGAAGCTTATTGGAGAACCTGATAGCCTTATTAAACTTCTCGGTCTTTCCCTGTTTTGCAACTTCTCTTTCAAGCGAAGCAACAGTCTTATTCCATACGAGAGGGATTGCAAAGAAATGCGTAACACCGATTCGTTTACATACGAACTGAATGCTCTGTGCATCGTACTTGGGAAGGAATACGAATCCTCTTCCAAAGAACATGAACCACATCAAAGTCGCGATAAGTCCGAAGATGTGATAAAAAGGCAGGAATGCAAGATTATGAATGTCGAGCTTGGCATTATACTGGATAGATTGATTTGTCCTTACGATCTCTTCACTCATCTCTACCTGAAGGCAGATAGTCTTGCCGCTGTGGCTGATGATCTTGGGCTTGGATGTTGAACCCGAAGTAATGAGAATGATCTCATCAGCCCACTTTACCATGGACTTATCGAACTTCTTGCCCTTGCCCGCTTCAAGAAGATCTTTAACGGATACTGCCTTGTCAACGCGTACGTCTTCGGATACCACGAAAACAGGATCCATATCCTTGATGATCTCATTCGTGATACTGATGTTATGTCTTGTGTTAAGCAAGATCGGTTTATATCCGGCCTGCAAAAGTCCCCAGAACAAAGCGACCCAGTCTGCGGAATTCTCAAGGAAGATACCAACAAACTCAGTAGATCCGCCTGCGCCGTAGATCGAAGCAGCCTTTGTGAATTCATCAACTCTCTCATAGAGTTCATAGTAAGACATCTGACGGATATTACCGTCTTCGAGCCATTCACCGAATGTCTCGCTCGTAAATCTGTTCTTGATTATCGTATATATCGATTCGAATGTCTGCGGAGCGTTTTTAAGCGCAGCAATATTCTCAGTTACAATATTCGAAACCATTTCCCCTCTTTATCCCCATACCTTCTTTATTTGTTCGCACATCTCAAGAAGCGCAGCCTGAGCCTGAGGCAGGATTCCGAAATAATCCAGGAATGCGTGTGATACGCCTCTGTATCTGATGTGTGTATTAGGAATTCCCGCTTTATCAAGAAGACGGGAATAATATTCGGCCTGAATTCTGAGTCCGTCGTATTCGGCAGTAAATATGCCTGTAGCAGGCATACCGCTTAAATCAGCATAGATCATACTTACGTCGGGATTGCGCTTAACTTCATCATATCTTCCGCCTGAATATGCGGTGAGGATTGCAGCCATAAGGTCGTTATTGCCCTTGCCGTCTGCCCTGCCTAACTGCAGTCTTGAATTGATAAGCTCCTTCTGCTCTTCACCAACATCGTACATATCAAGATCCCAGTCGTAGAGACCATCCTGTGAATAAAGATCGACACAGGGATAGAACAGACCGGCATAGCTGAACTTAGCAGAAGTCTTGTTATCAAGGATTGCTGCAAGAGCAAGGTTTGCGCCTGCGCTGTCGCCGAAAAGTCCGATCTTTGATGCATCAACACCCAATGAAGATGCATTTGTATAAATATATTCAACAGCAGCAAGAATATCTTCAATTGCAGCAGGATAAACATTCTCAGGTGCAAGGCTGTAATCTACATTAAATACTCTGCAGCCAAGATTCTCTGCAACATATCTGCAGGGTTCTTTATAGAACTCAGCCTTGGATGCCATGAAAGATCCGCCATGAACATATATCATTACGGGCACAACAGAATCAGACTTGTCTGAAGGCCAGTAAGAAAAGAGCTTAAACGTTCTTCCGCCGCATGTTAATTCAACAGAATCTTCTGAGATCTCACCCTTGCACATGTTCTGGCAGTAAGTCTTCGTTGTCTGGCGCATACCTGCAACGGAAAACTGCATGGGCATTGACTTCTGGAATGCATAGATGGCACTTCTGATGAAGAACTCACGAGGGTCCATCTTGCCTGCAAAATCGCCCTCATCAGGCACGTTCTTGATCACTATCTTCTGTGAACCGGTATCGACAGTCTCACCTGAAGCTAAGATCTTCTCAACTAAAGCAAAATCACACTTATCCATAACTTAAACCTTTCCCAGTATTCCTGATCTGCCAAACACATAGCTTAGCACTAAAATAACAAAAAGCGAGATTGCCGCGCCCAGCAGCATAAACCATCCCTGATAGTAGAACAGCATCATTATGAGCGTAGCAATACAGTACTTGATTGAGCACGTAATGTAGTAGATGACGCTTATCTTCTGCCTGTGCCTTATACCTGCAGAGAAAACGTTCAATACGGCATGCATAGCCGTGACCCAGACATAGATACCGATAGTCCAATAGAAGAAATGAGGGATATCGAACCAGACAAGTATCGATAATGTCAGCATGTAAAGCGTATAGAGCAATGCCGAGATAAGACCGTATGCCCACAAAGATCTCTGGATCCTTATCGTATCCTTTATTGGTCTGAAGTGGGTATTCTTGTTGTTGTTCTCATAGATGGTCTTGATATCGATGCCCGTAACCTTCATGCCCTCTTTATGTGCCGTTGCAAGGACGTTAAGCTCGAACTCATACTTGTTGCCGGGAATATCCTGAAGCCACATGCAAAGGCGTGCCGGGAAACCTCTTAATCCGGACTGATTGTCACGAAGGTAAACTCCCGTAACGATCGTATATACGACCTTGGACATGTCGTTGCCGATCCTGGACTTGATCGGTATCTTCTCAGATAAGTCTCGCATTCCGAGAACGATTCCGTCAGTCTTCCTGGTAAGCTTTGCAACACGCTCGATATCTTCAATCGCATGCTGGCCGTCAGAGTCAGCCGTAACGATATAATCGACCTCTTCACTTAAATTGTTGCCGATATATTCAAAGCCGCGCTTAAGAGCGTAGCCCTTACCCTTATTTATCTTGTAACCGATGACATCAGCATAAACTGCTGCTCTTCTGAAGAACTCATCGCAGCGCTCAAGGCTTCCGTCGTTTACCGCAACGACCTTAAAGCCGCGCTTGTTCAGTTCTTCAACAAGGCGAAGGAATTTTTCGTCAGGATTATATACAGGCAACAAAACGGCTGTCTTCATTAACGGATCTTCCAAACACCTTCCCCTTAAACCCGAAGCACACATGGGTCCAAGCATAATCAATCAAGATATTTTACTATATTTATTTAATAAAATATAGAAAAAGAAAATCCGACGGACTCAAAACCCATTTTAAGCATAAATCGCTCTTTTTTTGTGCATTTTATTATATTTGCACCCAAATACTAATAATGTTAATATCTCTTTAACTCATTAAACGAATATTTGGAGGATAGAGAAATGTTTTGTACCAATTGTGGATCACAATTTGAAGATGGTAACGCTTTCTGCCCTAACTGCGGCACAAAGGTAGAAACAGTAGCTCAGCCCGTTGAGGCAGCACCCGTTGCTGCTGCACCTGTTGAAGCAGCTCCCGTTGCAGCTACACCCGTAGAGGCAGCTCCTGTTGAGGCTGTTCCCGTAGCAGCTGCTGCAGCTGCAGCACCCGTTGAACCCGCACCTGCTCCGGCACCTGCACCCGCACCTCAGCCCCAGGCAGTTCCCGTTCAGCCCGTACAGCCTGTTACACCTGTATATGCTCAGCCCACACCTGTTCAGCCTATGGGTATGCCTATGGGCGCTAACAATCCTGAGCTTGCTAAGAGCCTTTTGACAATGGGAATTCTCGCAGTTGCATTTGCCTGCACAGTATGGCTCGGATTCCTCGGAATCATCTTTGGTGCAATCGGTCTCAGCAAGGCTAAGAAGTTCACTGAAGAATGCGGTCAGCTCTTCGGTAAGGCAAGAGTTGGTAAGTACCTCTCATTGGGCGGACTTATCGGCGGCTCAGTAGTTACAGCTTATGTTGCTTTCTACATCTTCGCAGCAGTCATCAGCGTTCTCGCAGAGATGAACTGATATTCAAACTAATCAAACAACGAAATCCCTATCCGAATCGGATAGGGATTTTTATTTTACTTATATATGAATACGACGCTCAGGCAGAGTCAGTTGCGTCATTCCGGGTTGAACCGGAATCGGAGTCCCCTGTTATCACGCACCTTCTGCATTCCACTATTGTTACTATAATCAGCAAAGATACAGATAAGGGGAAAAACCATAGATAAAAATACATCTGCCACGCAATTACAAGCACATAAGTCAGCAATATAAATACACTTGGAAGAACAGCCCATAACAACTTGGTCTTCTTTTTGCTGACCAGGAAGACTGCAGTCAACATCAACAGATAAACAAAGAGACCGTTTCTCCAAATAAAAATATCCAATATCTCTACATTCTTACTGATCCCAAGGAGTCCGGATGTCAATACGTGGATTCCGTCAGCTAAATAACGGATTATTCCATCAGGAAGCTTAACATCTTTAAAACTTATGTCATCCAATACAACTGTCGGGCATTTATCCTCATCTTTAATCTCCACGTTAATATCCCAAACACAATCCATGCCATCCAGTCTGTCTTTGATAACAACATCCGGATATAATGAGAGCATCTTTAAATATACGGATAATCCCTCTTTTAAAGGAACTTCTGTATACTGAGGCTTAGGTTCCTGCCAAGTGATAATGTCACTGTTGAACGGATCATATCTTTTGATCCACTCTTCTTCCGGCAAAACTTTTACTGCAGTTTCATATATATCATCAGGCAGATCAATATCCTGCTGTATGGCACTGCCTACCGGTGCAAGCAAAGGCCTGACGGTTTCATGACTTCTATCAACATGAATATAATCAATTGATTTATATACCACACATGTTACAAGCAGGATTGAACCAATTACGCCTAATATAAGGATCAATATCCTGCGTCCGAGTTTCTTATGGTTAAAGAAAAACCAAATAACAAAGCAAACCAATGGTATGAATACGACAGCGTTATTCTCGCGGACAAGATAGAGCGCCAATATCAGAATTATCGTCTTTACATACCATAAAGGTTTGGAAAGATAATGATCAGGTTCAACGATCAATTCTATTAAGGAAATCATCACCCCAAGGCACAATATTGCTGATAAAGGATTTCTGGATAAATACAGCAATAACATGTATGTATTAGGGAGAAAAGCGAAAACTATTGTTCCGGCGACAAGCTTTTTAACATCCACTCCACGCCTGTTAAGAAAACCGGCAATATCACC
>CAJOJI010000019.1 GCA_905234715.1 uncultured Saccharofermentans sp. | reverse complement strand
TGACAACGCTTCTAATGCCAATTGAAGATCGGGCTTGTTCTCTGATCTCAATGGCTTTATCGCGTCCATAGTGGCCTTTAGAAGCAGAAGAAAGCAGAGATGTCAGATGCATAAGATTACACTTAGCAACCTTATCAGCGGATGGCAATTCTGAAAGCAAGGTATAAACGGAACTCATGTGCAGCGAAGGAACAAGATTCTTAAGTTCCGGGAACAAAATCTGACAGAGTCTGACAAGAGAAATCTTACGTCGGCTACAGTCAGATACAAGTGTTGAACGGTAACGCGTTAGTGATTTCAATTCATTCAGGTGGTAAGATGGTTGCGAGTAGGACTTGAGATCTTCAGTTCTCAGCATAGTCGCAATGGTGTGCGCATCGACGTGATCCGTTTTCGTCTTTCTAAGGCTCTGACCTTTTCTGAAAAGATTAGTATGTAACGGATTGAACAGCACGGGGGAGTAACCGATACTGTTCAAGAAAGCTAGGAGATTATCGCTGTAGTGACCGGTTGCTTCCAGTCCTACTTTTATATTCTCGGGTTTCTTGGAACAGGATTTAAGAACCTTGTGCAAAGTCTTAAATCCGTTACTACTGTTCTCGAAGGAAAAAACTTCAACAACACAATTACCTCCCGAATCCAGGACAACACAATCGTGTTTATCCATTGCCACATCAATTCCTGCGTAAAACATAGCAGAACCTCCAAATAAAGATTTGACACTGCTTTGATCCACAGACATGTTTGTTCCCACGTAACCTCGTGCTAAATGAAACTAATTACCGCTTAAACAAACGGCTGTGGTTATTGCCTTTCTTAAAACGTCAAAGCGTTAGGAGGCCATAGACTAATCCACAGCGTCTGTGAGCATTATAAGACCTTGATGAGGGTCTATAAAAACTACAAATCTAATAATACGAGGCAGGCCTTCTACCCATGGCAAAGGAAAAGAAGACAATCGAGGAGCTGGAGAAGGAGAACGAAGAACTTCGAGAGCAACTACTGAGAAAAACTATCGAGAACGAATTATTAAAAAAACTGCAAGCCTTAGCTCAAGAGGAAGAAAAGAAGGAAAAGAACAACTGACCAAGGCAGTGACTGAGTTAAGGCAAGAATTAAAGTGTTCACTGGATTTTATCCTGGATACAATCAACACAAACGACTCACTGCCGAATCTTTCCAAATCTGACTATTACTATTGGAAGAACCGAATAGACCCGGATGCTAAGAATTCGGATCTTATGGACGCCATAACCGCCATCTATACAGACAACCATAAGCGTTATGGCTATCGCAGAATCACACTGCAACTCAAAAATGAAGGCTGGAGGGTAAACCATAAGGCCGTAAAAAGACTTATGTCTAAACTGGATCTCTATGGAATTACACCAAGAGCCAAATACAAGTCCTACAAGGGCGATTTCAACGGAACAGTAGATAACATGCTCCTGTACAAGAGCGTAAACGCCAAACACCACACAACTGAATACATAAGAGATTTCAGCACAACAGATGTCAACGAGAAATGGACAACTGATGTTTCAGAGTTCCACATAGCGGCCGGGAAACTCTACCTGTCACCCATCCTGGATATGCATAACAGAGAAATTGTCTCCTATAACATTTCAAAGAGTCCAAACTACTCGCAGATAACAGATATGTTAAATAAGGCATTCAATAAATTCGAAGACCTCAGCAATCTCGTATTTCATTCAGATCAAGGCTGGCAATATCAGATGTATCAATACCGTAAAGCATTAAGAGAAAGAGGAATAACACAATCCATGTCACGCAAGGGAAATTGCTTAGACAACAGCCCAATGGAGAACTTCTTCGGTAAAATGAAGAACGAGATGTTCTATGGACATGAATATGAATTCCAAACACTAGAACAGCTTCAGAAGGCCATGGAAGAATACATTGATTACTACAACAACGAAAGAATTCAGGTCAAACTGAAAGGACTGACTCCTTGCAAGGCAAGGAATCAGTCCTTATACTCGTTTTAAATCGTCCAACTTTAAGGGTTCACTTCAGATGCCCGGCTTTTGTTTTTATGTCCTTTGGTCTTATATGTTGTATCAGCTTACGCCTTCTCACCGCACTCCAAAGCCTTGAACTGGATGATTGCGAGGAATGCAAGAACTCCTGCGAAGATAAAATCCAGATAAACCTTAGATGATGTTATTGTCAGGTTATCGAATACCATTGAAAAGATACCTAAGATTACGAGTACTACTGCTGCTAAGAAAGCTACTACGAAGATAAATGATTTTCCGTCCATTGTTTTGTTCCTCCTGCAATTTGTGAGTTTGTTTTTGTTTGATGGCCTCATTATTGCAGTAGAAAAGGTCCCAAACCACCAGCAATGCAGGGCCCCACTGATGCTTAAGCAACAGTCAGGGACATAAGTGTTGATAATCTGTAAAAAAAGTTTGCAGGAATGCCGGAGATATACCTGAAATCCGGCGTCAAAAACGGAATCTTAAGAGTGACAGATCTCTTCCCTGATCATTTCCAGGACCCGTTTTTCACGTCCTATCATGACATCGTTAAAGTAGCACTCGCTCTTATATTCTCCGTTGGTCTTTATCGCATCATCGATATCGGCATAGACCAGCATGAAGCCGGCGTCCTTCTCATATTCATCAAGATTCTGATCACCTGCTTTGTCTTCTACTTCACAGAAATAATAAAAGTTTTCCTGCTCGAAAACAGTATCGGGATTCCTGTCGCTTCTCTGCCTTCTGAGAACACTTCCGTATTCTTTAATGCTCTCAGGAATAACGGTTAAGCCGACTTCTTCTTTGACTTCTCTTAACAGCGCTTCACGCTTGTCTTCATCTTCGTGAATGCCGCCGCCAGGGAATTTGTAGTATTTCTCGTTAGTTGCATAAACGAGAGCTATCTTATCTCCCTTGAAGATGACCGCTCTTGCAGAAGGTCTTTTAAAGACCTTCGTGCATCCGTCGTAATCTTTCAGATCTATCTCAAATAATCTTCTCATTCTAATTCATCCATACACGCATCTCAGTCTCACCACGGTTGCCCCATGTGTAGTACGGAACAGCCGTTGCTTCACAAGGTGTAACTGCAGGCGGAACATCAGAATAAAGCTCTTCACTGTCGTTCTCGCGCACAGCTTTCACGCTTAAAGTATCAGCCTGTAATTCGGCGGAGTACGAAGATACAACAGGTACATGGTTCCTGTCAATGCGGAGCGTTTTCACACTTCCGTTATCGACTCCTTCAAAGCAGTAAACAAGAGGTCCTCTTCTTAAAGAGACCATTCCTGCTGCTCTGGGTATCCTGCTTGATGCATATACAAAATGAGGTGCATCATCGAGTTTGATATCAATAACAGAAGTTCCGTTAATATCGATATAAATGTATCCGTTATAAAGCCCGGGATGAACCTGCCCGCCATTCAACCGCAAGTTTCCCATTACCTTTTACAGTGTATTTCACTTTCATGCCGTGAGGATAATCTGTCTCACATTCAAGAGTCATTCCGTTTCTAAATACGACTTTGCCTGAAGCGATCATGTGGCAGAAGGATGTGGATTCATTCTCACCATAAGCATACTTTCCGAATGACTCGATAAGTCTTGCGACATTGGGCGGACAGCATGCGCACTGATACCATTTAGGTCTTACCGGAAGATCGTGCTTGTGTGTAACAGCGATGCCTGAAATCCCGGGATTCACTTCCAACGGATTTACATAGAAAAATCTTTTTCCGTCCAGCTTCATTCCTGCAAGGACCGTGTTGTAAAAAGCTCTTTCCATTACGTCGGCATATTCGCCTTTGAGTTCGTTTTCGAGCATGCGCGATGCAAAAAACATCAGGCCTACGGAAGCGCATGTTTCCGCATAAGCAGTATCAGGAGGAAGATCGTAATCGACCGTAAATGCTTCACCTAAAACGGTCGAACCGATGCCGCCCGTCACATACATTTTGCGTTCGACGATATTCTTCCAAAGTCTTCCGCATGCACCCTGCAATTCTTTATCTTCAGTCTCAGACGCGTAGTCAGCCATGCCCGCATAAAGATAAACTGCTCTGACCGCATGACCTGTTGCCCGGGTTAATTCACGCAGAGGCTTGTCGCACTGGCGGTACTCAAGATCGCCTTCATCTCGCGGGTTTGAACCCCAAACGCTCCATGTGCGGTGGTCTGCTTCCCTGATGAATAATTCAGGATCCTGTCCGCGCTTATTTAAAAAATGCGCGCACAGTTCCAATGCCTTTTTATCACCCGTGATACGGTACAGCTTCATTAGCGCAAGCTCTATCTCAGGATGACCCGGAACGCCCGGATTATTCTTAGTTACAAAATGATCGTAGATGCACTCCGTGTTCTTCTGCATGACATCAAGAAGTGTTCTTTTACCTGTCGCTTCGAAGTGTGCGCATGCAGCTTCGATCATGTGGCCGGCTACATAAAGTTCGTGCGCTTCATGAAGATTCGTCCATCTTTTGTCCTGATCTTTTATCGTGAAATACGTGTTGAGATATCCGTCTTTATCCTGTGCACCGGCGATGTATCCGATGACCTTATCAAGCTCTGCTTCCAATTCAGGATCCGGGTTATTCATCAGAGAATACGAAGCAGATTCGATCCACTTTGCAACATCGCTGTCCTGGAAGACCATGCCGTAAAAACCGTCTCCGGTGTCCTCACCGCGAAGCGCTTTTCCTGCATTTATGAAGTTTGCGATTGCGTGACTCTTTTCCGTATCAGGCGCTTCATCCCAGAGGATCTTCTCCTGCCACGGAATGACTGTTTCTGTTACAAGTTTCTGATAACGGCCGAT
Source organism: uncultured Saccharofermentans sp. (assembly GCA_905234715.1). Lineage (GTDB taxonomy): Bacteria > Bacillota > Clostridia > Saccharofermentanales > Saccharofermentanaceae > Saccharofermentans. The sequence continues at coordinate 20,073 of CAJOJI010000019.1, read as the reverse complement.
AAAACCTGAAGCCTTATAAGACTTCTCAGAGATCTGGTTCTGCTTTTTCATATGTGTATCTTTATACCACCGGGATAATTATTCTTCGAGGAAATCTTCCAGGCAATTTTCTGCAAAATGCCATACGCTGTAAAGGCAGAGCTTGGTGTTTTTCGCATCGAGATTCTTGGTATCATCGTAGATCTTCTGAGCTGCAAGACTTGCTCCGCCCGTTGCAACTGCAAGACCTACGGTGCCGATCGTTTTTGCTACTTTATTGGACTGCGCTTCTTCTGCCGGCGGCAGCATGATAAGACCGAGCGCATCGTCGAACTCTGATAAGAATGCCTGATAACGCTGTGCATCTTTAACATAGATAGTATCAGCTTTGATTACCGCATAACGGGGATTAAGTCCATAGCAGATACCCCAGCGCTCGTAGCAGATATTGATAAAACACGAGAGCGCTTCAGTATCTTTAATGTCGCCGACAAAGAGCATCTTTGCAGAAACGGGACCTGTCTTACGCTTAACATCCCAGGTCTTTTCTTCCCAGACCTCTATGTCTTCACCTTTGATCTTTTCTGAAGAAATCAGGATCCTGATGATGTCTTCTGAGATCTGCTTATCTTTACAAACAAGGATCAGTTTATTATCTGCCATACAATTCTCCTCCGGCAAAAAGCCGGTTCAATCTTTTATTCTTCCAGTCCGTGAATTCTTGCGATAAGAGCCTGGATATCTTTCTGTATGCGCTCAAGCTTAACGCACTTCTCGGATCTTCCCGCACGTGTATCACGGAGCTCGGTGATGTTATCTTCAACTGTCTTTATCGACTGCTCCATCGGTGCGATAACACACTGTCTGATGTAGTCGGCAGCATAGTCGTCAAGCGCTGTCGCTGCAGTATTGAATTCGCTTCTGATGTTCTGGCGGTTATTCTTCATCGCCTCGAGCATGAGCTGTTCGTCGTAGTCTTCTTTGAACTGAAGAACGAGTTCAAGACCTACGCCTACTACGCCGAAGATTGAAGAAGACTTGTTGGCAACATTCGATGCAACGCGGCCTGCCGTAGCTGCCTTGGAACTTGTCGAGATAAGTTGTGAACCGCTGTTCATCGTATGAAGCGAACTTCTTAAAAACTTCGATGTGTTGTCTGTAAGTCTTATGGCCTTAACTGAAGTATCTGTAAGTGACAGCATCTGCGGTATTCCGGACTTAACGAGCGTGCCTACGAGAATGTCACCCTTCTTCTCAAGATCGGTTGCAGTGACGAACACTTTCTTGACCGTGTCAGGAAGCGTATCGTACTTATCGACGAGTCTTACCTTGAGGTTCTGGTTGAATTCAGTGGACTCCATATCAACGAAGCTCTGACCGAGTTCGAGGAAGCATGAATGCACATGGTCGTCAGCAGCGATCCTGGTTTTCTCCATGAGTTCTTCCGCATTCTTTCCATACTGCGCGATCTGCTCTTCCAATTCTTCTTTTGCGGCGCCTGAATCGATAAGAGCAGCTGCATCAAGGCCCATGCTCCTGATCTGCGCAGAACTGTTAAAGAAGATATCCTGCACTTCTCTCTGCATGCGCGTTCTGGTATCGATAAGCATGTGGCGCTGCTGCTTGAGATTCTCTTCAAGAGCATCGATATCCGCATCTTCAGAACCCGGTGTGAGTTCTGTTATCGCTTTATCGAGTTCGTTATCCAGGACATAAAGATCTGTCGTGAGCTTTGATGACAGAGCCTTCTCTGCAACGAACTTGTTGAGCGTCTCAATGAATTCTTCGTAACCCGATCTCTTGAGCAGTTCATCTGCAAGCTCGGGATCTTCTTCGCGCTCTTCCAGACTGTCCAAATAAGACTGCGCATCAAGGAATGAGAGGTGCAATTGCTCAGGTGTATAAGGCGCAAGGACAGAACGTAATCCTTCTCTGATGATCTCCTGCTGCTCAGCGGAATTTCCGCCTGCGGCACGGTCCATTTTGTTTACGACCAGGATCATCTCGCCCGCCTTATCCTTATCGATTGCAAGGCGTCTGAAGTGATCTGCCATATATGAATCGAAAAGTTCATTCGTCACTACGAAAACAAGAATGTCCGCTGCAGCGATCGCGTTATAAGATATCTCATCGTGATCGGGACGGAGCGTTGTGTGGACACCGGGAGTGTCAACGATCTCGAGGCCGTTCCATTCGTAAGCGTGTGTCTCTTCGGTCGTGATTTTCGCGCCCGTTGCAACAGTCTCATCACCCGTGATCATCTTTATGATCGAAGACTTTCCTGCTGAATACTGACCTGCGAAAACGATCCTTACGCGGTCTGACTTATCACCTTCAGCATCGTGACTGACACCGGCATCTGCCAGTGCGCGGACAGCCTTTTCCTTAAGCACTTCTTTGGTGCGTGACAACTCGGCTATCTGTAACATTAGGCTATCCTCCTATCTTATATGGCGCGAACTGCTCAAGCAGTCTGAGCCTGTTATACAACTTAACGTCTTTGTTATATATTTTGATTGTAACTATATCATTCTCTTCATCGCATTCGATGTTATGAGGAGCCACCATTCCCTCAAGCACACCGGATAAGAATACCCGTGCATCGTCATTTGCGGTGACAACCTTTACATCTTCTGCAATGAGATCCTGCATCTTCGAACGGAACTCATCTGAGACAGCACCTTCACTCGCTTCCGAAAGCAAAGTGCAGACACCGGGAATCCTTGCAGCAGTCGTGATCTTCGCAAGACTCTTAGAAGCCTCTTCCTCACCGAAAACGGCATTACCGATCTTGAACGTAAAAGTCATGTTGAGAGAACGGAGTTCAAGACGCAAAGAATCAGCGAGCTCGTCCTGTGTCGATGCAAGCGAATCGATAACGTTCTCGATCTTTCCGAGCTCTGAAATAACGAGATCGATCTTGCCCTTAACAAGTCTTTTCAGGTTCTTTTCAAGCTGTGACCAGATACTGTCGCATGTCGCGTTAACCGATTCATTAAGTTCCTTCTCAAGACGCGCACGTGCCTTCGCAAGCTTGTCTCCGCGCGACTCGATGAACAGCACGCCGATACCGCCCGCAAGACCTATGCCTGCAGCGATCCAGCCTACAGGACCTGCAGCAACTTCGACACCTGCAAGAGTTAAGATCATGGCAGCTACTGTACCGCCACCTCCGACGATAAGGCTCGTCCAGCTTACGATCCTCTTTGCATCTACAAGTGCAGGCGTCAGGAAACTTCTCTCGATCGAATCGACTGATACATATTTAAGTTCACTGGTGATCTCACGTATCGTCTCCTGAATGATGCCGTCAACTTCAGCTTCCATATCATCAAGCAGAGTCTTGCATCTGCCTTCGATGTCTTTTTCCTTAATGACCTTACCCCACTCGATGTCAGCCATCTTGTCGTTATAGTGGTCTTCCGCAAACGTCGCAACGTCAGTACGGAGCTCAGTCTTAAGGCGCATCATGAACGCTTCGATACGCTTCTTTCCTTCCTTGGTGAACGACTCTTTTCTCTTTTCAAGAGCGCGCTTCTTATCGGCAATAACCCTGCCCTGCGATTCGTTCATCCTGCTCTGCCAGTCAAGTCCTGACAACGTCTCTATCATGGGGTTGGTAATGATGTCCGCAAACGTCTTGACTCTGATGTATTTGCCGCGGACACTGACCTCTTCGCAGATCAATGATTTAAGATCATCTATGTGGCTTATGTGGCGCCAGAATTCAGCCTTCTCCAGGTCGCCTTCTTTCTCACACTTAACCGCCTCATAAGCAGACTTAAGATGTGCGGCAACGAAAGGCACTGAACTCCAGTCCTGTCCGAAAGGCTCTGCAAACTTGCAGAACTGCTTTCTTATCTCTTCTATGCGCTCGTAATCGAAAGCCCTGTTCATGTCGCGCTCGACGAGCTTCACGCTCTTGCCCGAATCAACAGACACCTTCACGTTCATGATGACGATCACCGGCTTGCCCAGATCTTTCACCTGTCTGAAGCAGTCTGCCTCAACCGCCTGCGGCGCGTCATCAGTCAAAAGGAAAACTATAAGATCTGCCGTCTTTGCGGCATCAAATGCGAGCCTTGTATCTTCCTCGCCCTCGAAAGCACCGATACCCGGCACATCCGTCACGGCAAGTCCGTTCCACTCGTAACTTCTGATATCTCTGGTAGTCCTCTGCGCACCCATTCCAATCGCAGATCCGTCGCCTTCCGTGAGCACTTCCATCAGCGTGGATTTGCCCGCCATCGTCCTTCCGAAAAGCGTTATCGAGAACTTCTCCAGATCTCTTTCAAGCGCATCCAGATCCTCCGAAAACGACATCCTGAGATCATCAATCGAACCCTGTATCTCAGACAGCTGCCCTTCCAGCGTCTCGCCTATCCCGACGATCTCACAGGGCGACACTTTATACTCAACGGCGGTCTCTCTGATCTTCTCTTCTGCAGACGTCAGGATACCATCCAGCACATCCTTCTCACCGGAAGCAAGTTCATACCCGCTCCTTGCCGCCTCGCAGCATTCACTCAATACTTTGGAAAGATCAGTATCCGCCATAAAGATATCCCTATTAAATAAATAATTTTTATAGGGTAATTATAGCATGAGGGGGGCGAGAAAAAGCAAAACAGCCACTTACTATTAGTAAATGACCGTTCTTTTTATTTGAATGCTTTCACTATCTTCAAAGAAAACTATCAGAAGCATTTTTTACATGGCTCATAACCATTCTCTTCCGCATAACTAATTGTTACTTGAGAAGCATTATCCGGATTCATATTTCCGCAGTCTGGTTTATTGTGATACTTTGAACCCGTAGCTGAAAGCCATACATATTCATCGTATGAGTAGTCGTCATAGTCCTCCTCATAGTATTCTTCGGCATATTCATCTTCATAGTCAGAAGCATCTTCCACTGCCTCGTCATAATCAGGTTCTTCATAGACAGGTTCTTCGACAGCCGGCTCATAATACTCTTCCTGTTCTTCAATATCTTCAGAATATACATAATCAGAATCGTCATATTCTTCAGAACTTTCATCTGAGTATTCATCGTTGTCTTCGACAGATTCATCAATAATATCTGACTCAACAGCTTCTGCATTGCTAATAAGTGCCGCATTCGCAAGTTTATCTATAAGATTAGGCTGCGAAGTCAACGTTTCCTTTGTTTCATTAGCAGCAAAAGAAACAACTTCAGTATTCTTATCCGAGTTATTGCTTTGAGCTGAGCCTGAACATCCTACAAAGCAAATAGAACACAAGAACAATGTGGTTAATAGAACAGTTATTGAAAACAAACGATTCTTTCTCATAAGACAATCTCCTGAACTACCTTGATATTCTTATGTTATCAGGCTGGAATTTTGATTCTGTTTTCATAGTGTTAAGAAAATGCAAACGCACAATTAATAAAACAGCCACCCAAATAACTTGAGTGGCCGTTTCTATAAGAACTACTATAGTTTTATGTTTCGGCAATTGTTACGGATGCCGCTGTTAATTTTGCACTAACTCTAGTCGTCACTTCGATGTAATATGCTAAATCTGCATCAGACATTTCATCTTGATCATATTCTTCTATTGCCTTTGCAAATTCAGCATATTTAAGTTGCATCTCAGCGTATTTCGTAATCAAAGTAATATCACCGGGATTCTCTGAATACTCAACTAAAAATTCGATATACTCATCCATGTAAGCTTCATAACTATCCAGATAAGCCTTCAATTCAGGTGTAACACCATCACTCTCTTCTTCAGTCTCTTCATCATCTTCGTCAACTTCTTCATCCGTTTCTTCAAGTTCTGAAGTTGTCTCTGCTACTGTTGTTTCCTTTACAGTTGTTGGTGCAGTAGTTGTTGCAATTGTCTCTTCAACTGTTGTTTCAACTACAGCAGGTAATGTAGTTTCGGTGGTCTTATCCTTAGGACCTTTTGCAAGACTGATGATCAGGCAGATTGTAAGGAAAGCACCAATACCCATAGCTATGTATGAGAATGTATGATTCTTTTCTTTCTGCTTATCAAGAACAAAAATATCTACAGCACCAAGTCCGGCGCCTGCCCAAGAAAGATACATTGTAAGGGAAAGAATAAATGCAAGAATCGACAATGGGGATTTAGGTAATCCGGCAGGCTTGGGAGCCTGCATCTGAGGTGCAGAAACAGAACCAGAACCTGCAGCAGCATTCTGAGGAACAGATACATTCGGCTGATCTACCGTAATCTGTCCGCGGCCATTAAATGCGCAATAGATTCTAACCGGCTGGTTGTCTGCAGGAATAACAATGTTTCTGTTATAGTTCTTTTTTCCAATCTTTAAAACTATAGTATGAGGACCCTGATTAAGGTGATATGAAACGGTTTGGCCATTTACAAGTGCACCTTTCACGCCGTTAGAAACAATTCGGAACACCAAACCAACACCTTGGTTATTCGTGTTATATGAAATATACAAATTAGGTTCGTTGGAACGATCTTGAACATGTACTACAGTACCGCTGACATTTACATTCTGAGTAATATTTACCTGTTCAGCCAAATTAGCTACCTTGCTGCCACAATAAGGACAATCCATGGATTCCTTGGTATCGTCAAACTGCATTGTTGCTCCGCAACTTGAACATTTCATGTTTACTAACATATATACCCTCCTAACATATAAAAAGTGCGGCAACCGAGGTTACCGCACCGAAAACCGTCAGCCTCGATTGCTGCGACACAACTCATTCCTATGACAGGTATGAAAGAGACCGGCGTTTTTGCCAAACGTCAGGATTGTCATAGGGTTTATTAGGTTGTGTCGCACCTTTATTATACTCATAGATTGATTATCATTCTAATAAGCATTTGTTAACGATAATGAAAGTTTTACACTAGCTTTTACGTTATCTATCCGCTTATTATTGAAGGATGACCACATTAAGTGCTGCTGGTCTCTTTCTCTCTTTCATACCCTAACGGGCTTGATTTTAGCACCGTGTAAAATGAATTTGGTCTGCTGTCAGCATACAAGAAATGCCCTGACAAGCTGTGTGCTGTCAGGGCATCTGAATAATGAATTAAGTTATATTATCAAGCCAGCGAAGCGAGGCTGTATTGCTCGAGCAAACCATTAAGCTCCATTATGCTCATTTTCTTGTTGATGGCATAAATGATCAAACTGTCACGGCGACTCTTCGCATAAAGGATTCCTTCTTGCGCGATCTCCAATGCACGCTGGCATTCAGTAAGATTCATATTGCAAGCAATGGCAATCGCAATGATCTTATCCCTGCCGGGATGCTTACTTCCGTCCATAATCTGGTAGATATATGTACGGTCGATGCCACTCTTCTTTTGCATATCTGCAATACTCATGCCTTTATCGGCCAGGACAGCCTTGATGTAAGAACTGAAATCTTTGGGATACTTATCTCTGATTTCTTCCAGGTAATGATCAAGATCTTCTGCTGATTCAGTTGAAGTCAACCTGTTCATCAGGTCACCGGTTTTATCTGACATAGAGCTTTCCTCTCGTTGTATAATTGTTATATGCATAACTTTAGCGAGTATAAAGAATTATATCACTATGACGCCAAGCGCAGCCTGGTCATGAACGAAGTGACAGGTGACGTTTGCATGATGAAAAGACTCTCGCATTATGATGAAAATGTATATGCATATCTCAACACAAACAAAGATAAACACATTCCGAAGATATATGAATTCTTCAGGGAAAGCACAGGCTATCTCATTGTTATAGAGGAGTTCATACAAGGGAATACTTTCGATGTCCTGATAGCCGACAGAACAATGCCTGACAACAAGAAACTCTCATACTTTATAGAGCTTCTTGAGGGACTGACCTTTCTTCACAGCGCACCAAATCCTATTATCCACAGAGATCTGAAGCCTTCGAACATCATGGTCACTCAAAATGGCGAAGTAAAGATTTTAGATTATGATGCGGCAAAGATCTATAAACCCGAAAGTACCGGTGACACTACTTATCTAGGCACCGCGGGAATCGCCGCCCCGGAACAGTACGGGTTCATGCAGTCTGATCCAAGAAGTGATGTCTATGCTGTCGGAAAGATGCTGACTGCAGCTTTTCCTAACAATTCGAGAATACAGAAAATAGCAGCAAAAGCTTCAAGCTTCGATCCGAAAGACAGATATACCAATGCACGCGAATTATCAGATGTATTATCGAGAAAACTCAGCCCTAACATGAAGCTGAAGCCTATCTTCCCACCACCGGGATTCAGGACTCGCAAGTGGTGGAAGATCTTGCTGGCTTCACTATTTTATATTTTCTATATATATAACCTCATAGGTTTTCACGCAAGTGACGATCCTGTCATGAATAACGCATGCATTATATTCATGGTAGTTTCAACGATAGTCTCACTTGATATATGCACTTCATGGTCAGGAATATACGACATACTCCCATTCGTAACACACAAGAATCTGTTCCTAAGATGTCTTTTTAAATTCCTGTTTGTACTGGCAGCTATATTTGTAATTCTGTTATTAACTACAATTGTTCTTGCAACGATAACAGGATTGACTAAATAACCGTTACGCCTTATACCTGATCGTTACCATCGCGTCGATCGGGAACCATTCGTTGTCATCGAAGTTGGATTTGCCGTTGATGGCAATCTCAAGAACAGCGCCGCTCTTCTTGAATCTGTCCTTGGTGACTTCTTCAAATGTGTGGACGTTTGTAAAGCCTGCATCTTTGAACATGGTTTCAACGTCGGTAAAGTTCTGGCCAACAAGCTTCTTTGCACCGTCAGGTACAGGAAGCTTAACGTTTTCGAGAAGCTTGACATCACCACTCTCGAGATAACCGAAGATCTGTGACGCGTCATCGCTTGCGGCCCACTTTCTGCCTTCGTATGCTCTTACTGCATTGAGAGGATGGTCGATCATGCGGTACAGGTAGAATTCCATAACTTTGTTGACTTTGGAATCTGTCATCATTGCATTGTAGTCTTCAGCCTGCTTAATGTATTCATCAATGTTTGCTTCACCGAATCTTACATCGTAACCTGAGAAACGCATGCACATCTGTGTGAGCTTTTCAGCGTTACCGTCGCAGATGATCGCTGCTCTGTCGGCGGAGAACTCGCTGCAGCGCATCCAGTACTGGAATGCGATCATGAGAGGTTCAGAGAGGAGACTTGCATAACCGAAGTGACCTGCTGTCTGAAGCACACCGCTCAGGATAAGACGGCCGATCGTTGAATAAAGAACGTGGTGGCATGCGATGTGTCCGCACTCGTGAGCAATTACTGTCTTAACGAGCTCATCGTCAAATCTCTCGAGAAGACCGGATGTGAGAACAATGAAAGGCTTTGTGTCGCCTGAAGTATAAGCATTTGGATTAACATCCATTTTTATGTAAAGATCGGGAACGTTGATGCCGAGTTTTTCGCAGATCGGCGGGAGCATGTCATAATACTTTTTCATCTGATTCTCGTTGACTCTGAGATTGCAAGACATGTTCTCAATGTTCGAAAGCCTCTCGTTCCAAATACTCATAATGGCTTTCATGAGCTGATGGAAACCGGGGATCGCCTTCAGCGCCTTAAGAGCTGCTCTGTCGGACGGATGCGTGTAGAACTGGGAATCAATTGGCATGTGGAATAACCTCTCAAATTTAATTTAATTTTAAGGGTTATTATTACACATTAAGGCTTTTCTTCATAACAGATATTTTGCTTATTTAACCTTGAATTCGGCAATTGCGCAGTTATATGCACCGTTGCCCCGGCCCCAGATCAAGAGACGGTATTCGCCCGGATGAAGTTTGCCGTAAAGGCCCGGGCAGAAATCTTTGTAGATGTCTTCTCCGGGTTGAAGAACACAATTAGCTGACAACACTGTGGTAAATGTATCTTCGATGCTAGGGTCGTGGTAAAGGTGGTACCACTTACCTCCCACTTTCATTTCAAGACCTACGAATATCGAGCGGTCATCGTAGTTCCACTTCTTGGTGCCGTTATTAGTCATTGATACGCGGACCATCTGAAAGCCGTCTTCCTCGTATACATCCAAAGTCTCCGCTTCTACTCCTTGAACGATCTCATTCTTATCAAGACTTGACTCAAGGAGCATGTCCTTATTCCATTTCGAATCAGTATATGCAAGCGGACTGAAAGCTCTGGCGCCTGAGAGGTCATCCAGTTCAGTTTCGTAGGTGTAATCGTTGTCGTCTGCTTTCATGAACGGTTTGAAATCGGGATCACATTTATAGACAGTGCCCGACTGAGTGATCAGGTAGCCGTTGGAATAGATCACGGTAACGCCTTCATCCCTGTCGCTGTTACTTGCAAGTCTGGTCTCTATGGTCAGTGAATACACAGGGTATTTAACGTTGTCGGTCGTCCAGCCTGTTACTTTTCTGCCTTCAGTCTTGAGGAATCTCTCGACATTCTTTATGAGCGCCTTTGCCTCGTCCGGAAGGTTTTGATGGAAGCTAATGCCGTTCAGCGTTTCGCCGTCGTAGGAAGAGAAAGAAACATAGTAGTAACCGGCATCGAGATTTTCGATGTGCTCAAGTTCGGGTATGCGTGTTTTGGGTTCGGTCTTCATGCACGAACACATCGAAAACAAAGCGGCTGCGGCAAGTACCAATGCCAAGATCTTTCTGAACATAAATTATCCCCTTTATATGTTGAGAGACCGGTTGCGCTTAACAACTAAAGGTTAGCACGCATGGTCCCGCATATATAGGGGACAAATTCTGACGCTTATACTGTTAATTCAACTTGTTTATTCTTCAGACTTCTTCAGGCGCATCCTGAATGCCAGCAATGCCAATCCGCCGATGCCGGCCATGATTCCCAATACGCTGATATAGCTCGGGAGATCACCCGTGGAAGGAATATTGGATCTGTTGGATGAATCTGCACCGGATGTCGGGGTTGAAGATTCACTGGCCGATGTTTCCGCGGATGATGAAGTCAGAGTGGTATCTGAAGATGATGTTTCAGATGAAGACGCTGACGTCTCTGATGACGATGCCGTAGGTGTCGTGGTCTTGGTGTTTGCGAGATCGACATCGTATGAGGTACCTGAAGTAATTAATTTGATCGTGTATTTAGTTCCGTTATAAGTTATCTCTGTCGAAAGGCTTACGGCTGCGGAATTAAATGCATAGAAGTGCAAGGTGCTGTCCAGATCGTAACCATCGGGTGCAGCTGTTTCGCGGAGCATGTATACGATGCCTTTTTCGAGGTTGTCGAAATTGAGTTTTCCGTCTGAACCTGTCGTTTTGCTGACGGTAGATACATCAGTGGCAACGCCGTTTTTGTCTATCGTAAGTCTCACCAGATCAAATTCTGCACCGGAAAGAGCATTGGAAGGATTGTTCTGGGCATGCTTAAAGACATTGATCTCGCACGGATTTGTAATCGAGGAAGATGAAGCCGCACTGTCGAAGATCTCGATCTTGAATGTGCTGTCATCGAATGCGATCAAAGCTTCTCCGGCATAAAGCCATGCATTGTTATAACTGTTAGCATCCGTAAACTGGGAACCCGGTGCAAGATTGACATAAGCATCATAAGTGATCAGGTGCTCAGTTGTATCGTCCAATACGAATGTCAGCTTTCTGGTCGGCGCATCGTAAGAGTATTGAGCTGCTGTCGCCGGCTGGCCGTCAATTATTACCGAATCTGCTCTGAGGTCGTAGCTGGGACTTAATTCATCAATTAAAGTGACCGTTGTTCCGTTAGGGTTAAGATCTAATGTTGCGGTATTTACGTTGATCTTGAACTGTGCGTAAGGTGCTGTTCCCGGACCGTAATGTCCGTCTTTGATCACGGCATTGGGCTTTTTGTAGGCCACGGTCATTTCCGTCTTCATCTTTTCGGCACCATCAAAGTAGATTATTGCCTCATTTGTATAAAAATCCTCATCTTTAGCCTGAGACAAGACTTTGGTCTGATAATTGATTACCGCTTCAGCATTATCAGAGGATTTAAGGTAAGTAACTACAGACTGATCAAGAGTAAACGTAACGACCATTCTGCCGTAAGAATCATAGGAAGTTGTATAAGATACACCGTTATCAATAACGGAACCGCCTGCCGTAATCGTCACGTAACTGCCTAATTCGGTATTCTCAGGCAATGTATCAACGATCGTGACATTGCGTTCAGTGTCGTTATACATGTTGTAGATAATGATCTGCCATCCGATAAGGCCGTGGAGGGTGTCACTCTGGTTGGAATCTCCCCATTTACCGAACTGAACATGAAGGGTTCTTACGTCTTTCCATTTCATTACTTTGTTATCTTCGCCTATCTCGTCACTCCAGGCTTCTGCCCTGTTAGAGACGTTTCCTACGTATTGGGAAGGGTAATAATTCTGATGGTTTTTAATAAATGCATTAGCCTTAGCCAGATCGTACATGTCGTCAATTACCTGGACCTGATAATGAACAAATACGGCCTCGCCGTCATTAAGGACCGGAATTTCGGCATGCAATGTTCTGTTTGAAGAAGAGGGTGTTCCTGATGTATCAGTTACATCACTTCTCGGCGTTGTCATGGCAGAATCAGCAAAGTATTCGGGAGAAGAATAAAGATACATGCCGGGCCACATTTCATCTGCGAAAACAACATTGTTGTTAGTACCCGTTGATATGATCTGAACATAGCAGTCGTAAATGTGGTTAGTATTAGGATCAGAAGCATCCTTGATATCTTTAAATACATCCAATTTGGGTGTTACCGGAGGAGGCACCATATTGAATGTATATTTACCGATGCTGTCAAAAGTTACATCTACTGGTGCTACTACCTGAGTACCATTATCATTTTTAGTGATAATGCCTTCAAGATTCAGGTCACCAACTCTGGAAGTATCTCCACTGCAGAAGTTTGGAGACGTGTAAGTCAACGTAATCTGCGTGCCATCTATCTCATATGTTCCCAGCTCAGTGCCGTCTTTAGTAGACTTTAAAACATCATGTGCCGATGTAAAAGTTACATTACCCGGAAGCTGATAAGTTATCGGTTCATTGAAAGGAACATCCGGGCCATCCGGGAACGCCCAGTGAAGCTTAAAGTTTATGATATCGCCGTAAATAACCGGAGTGCTCGGGTTTGCTAATAGATCTGTAGTTCCGTTTTTAATCTCAAGAATATTGAGCGATGCAATACCGCTGAGATTTGTAGCGGCATAAACCTTATTGCCTCCAAAGAACGAAGACAGATTAATGAGCAGTATAAATGTAATCAGCGCTGATACTGACGCGAGTGTAAAGGAATTTCTGATCTTTCTCATGTAACCACCAACAATAATCGAATAATGTAAAGAATATTTTATCACATTCTTTTTGTCATTTATTATATCTAGGTGGCTTATTTGTTACATTTATTCTTTATCCTTGCAGTGCATTCCAGCCGGTGTCATGCCAGTTTTTATCCGTACCGATCTGATCGACGGATGAATAGTAAGGCATCGGAAGAGTACCTGTAAGCTGTGTCTTCTGTGTGAGAACATCAGCTACGGCATTACCGCCTTCCGTGCCGGGAAGATAGAGCATGATGCAGGAATCCCACTGGTTGATGTAATCGTCGATGATGACGTTTCTGCCTGCTACGATGAGAGTAACCGTAGGCTTTCCTGATTCTTTCGCAAACTGGATCGCTGCCGCATTCTGATCAAGAGCAAGGCTGCCTGTGATCGAGAGGTCTGCCGTGTCGCCGTCCCACTCGGCATAAGGTCTTTCGCCGATGCAAAGAAGCACCATGTCGCATGAATCTATCTGGGACTTGTCGGTAACGATCTCAAAACCGCCTTCTGCAGCTGCTGCCTGAAGCGCTTCAACAATGGAAGGACCTTCGCTTCTGAAATGCTTTGTGCTGACTCCGTAATCTGAAAGTTCTTTGTCTGTTAATCCCTGCCACCAGTTAGTCCAGCCGCCGCAAAGCACGCCGACGTCATCAGCTGCAGGGCCCATGACGAACACCTTCATGCCGGGCTTGATGTACATGTTGTTGCCGGCCTTCAAAGATACAAACGACTCGGCAGCGAGCTGTCTTGCGACTTCGTGTGATCTCTGGCTGCCGTATTCGAAAGAAGGATTGAAATTCTCGATATACGGATCTTCGAAAAGTCCGCCCTCTTTCTTAACTCTTATAATTCTCGTTACCGCGTCGTTGATCCTGTCTTCGCTGATCCTGCCGTCCTTGACTGCAGTGATGATGTAGCCTCTAACTTCATCGTGAGCAGTGTCGGTCATGAACATGTCGATGCCCGCATTTACGCCGAGAATAACATTCTCTTCATATGTGGAGCCTGAGCAGTTCATAATGGAATCCCAGTCTGAGATCACTACACCCTTAAAGCCCATATCGTTCTTGAGGATGCTGATGTATTTCTCATTCTCGTGCATCTTGACGCCGTTAAGAGAAGAATGCGAGAGCATTATGAACTGAACGCCCTCATCGACCAGAGCCTGATAGATTGCAAGCTGCTCCTGGATCTGCTCTTCGTTAAGTCTTGCATCGCCTCTGTCGAGGAGCATCAGGTCGCTGTCTTCACCGGTACCGTAAGTTGTCATGCCGTCACCGAAGAAGTGCTTCGGGCAGACAAAGACGCCCTCCGACAAAAGACCTCTTGAATAAGCAACAGCCATGTCGGTTACGATCTTGCTGTCAGAAGAATAGGATTCATAAGTTCTTCCCCACCTGGGATCATTTGCTGTCGCAACGCAGGGCGAGAAATTAAGGAGCATGCCTGTATGCACTATATCGCTTCCGACAAGCTTTCCGTATTCTTCGGTAAGTGCCGCATCGTTAGCAGCGCCAACATTTATGTTGTGCGGGAAGATAACGCATCCACTTGCAACATTAACGCCGTGAAGGGCGTCGTTGCCGTATACATACGGGATAGGTGCATCAGACTGCAGAGCATATTTCTGATACTCGTTAACAGTCTTTCTCCACTCATCCGCATTAGGCATCGGGAATTCCTGGACCGTCGAAAGGATCGAACCGTAGTTTGTCGTCTTCATTTCTGACGGATCGACATGGTAGATTGTCGGCTGGAGCATCTGCGATGCCTTCTGCTCCAAAGTCAGCGACTGGCAGATCTCCTCAGGTGTCTTTGAAGCGTATGCCGAGAGGTCAAATGACTCATTTACGGCAGGACCGTTACTTCCGTCAGAAGTCTGCGGCGCAATTGCACAAGCACTCGTTGCAATGACGGAGATCAACAAAAGACCTGATAACAGTTTTCTCAGTTTCATATATGTACTTCCTTGTTATTCCCATATTATCGAAGGCACGTCCGGGTGCTTTTCGATGTGGATAATTATAGACAATATCGGTGGGTAATACAAAAAGCTCTCTTCTATTTCCGCAAATGTTTTTGATATAATGACGTGTATTCAAGGGGGACTGGGATATCTATGAAGGCAGAAACGAAGAAAACTCTTAAAAGAATTGCAGGTCTGATAATCCTTGTCGGGTGCATAGCAGGCGGCGTTGCATTCGCTATTTCTAACCGCGGCGTCAAGATCGATGAGAAAACTTTCCCGGATGAAACATTCAGGACTTATCTGCTCGAAAGGCAGGACCACAATAAGGACAAATGGATCAGAACGGATCAGATCAAAGTCTTAAAAAGCATGTCCCTTGAAGGCTGCGACAATCTTCAAGGAATCGAGAACTTCACGGGCCTTACTTCATTGAGCCTTACTGACTGTAAGGATGTGTCTGAAGTAGAATCCGTTACCAGTCTCAAATCGCTTTATCTTACTGATTGCAAAAATGTCAGCTTTGACTTCAGCAAGCTCACAAACCTTGAACGTCTGATCATCAAGAACAGTGAGATCAGCGTCGACATTGACCTTTCCGGATTACAGTACATCAATGAAATTACGATTAAAGACTCTACGGTCGGAAGTCTGACTTTTACCGATTGTCCCATTCTCGATAAAATTTATCTCCATACTTCCACGGCAGACAAATTGTTAATTGAAAACTGTCTTCTGATCCATCATGTAACTGTAGATGAAGTTCAGAACATAACAAGCATCGTGCTGGACGATTGTCCGGAGATGTGGGATGCATATTTTGTCGATTGCCCTGATCTGAACGAACTGGCACTGCGTAAATGCAACAGGTTAACCATTATGAACATTATCGGCTGCGACCTCATCAAAGAGGTTGATATGAGAGGATGTGAATATATCTGGCAAGTTTTCAACACTCCCGATGCATTGAAAACCACAGACAGCAGTGACCGCTCGGGATATATCACCTATTACCGCAGTAATGACGAGTTAATACGACATCTGAAACTGCCGCAGATCAGAATACATTGTAAGTCTGACGTGGAGCTCATAACAAAGTAAAAAGAAAACCTCTTGAAACCAGCAGAGTTCCGGTGAATACAATTCTAAAGATCAAAAGGTGATGTCCTGCAATCCAAGCAGACGAAGTGCATTGCCGTAATAAACGGCTTCCTTCCCGGATTCGTCCAGCCATTCATCCACCAGATCAAAAGTTTCCTTCTGATCGCCCCACGGACTGTCACTGGCAAACAGCATATGATCCGCGCCGTTCTTTTCAACCATTTTCCTGAACAATTCACGGCTAAGCGGAGGAACAAGCATCGGATTTGCCGCAAGGCTCTCCTTGCCCTCCGGGGTATCTTTTAAGGGCCTTATAGGATTCAGTGAAAACGATGTGTCCAGATATGCTCCTCTGCCGCATAACTGATCATATACTTCTTCCCAGCATGCATAGGATCCCATGTGTGCAAGTACGATCTTTTCGGGCTGAACTTCATCAAGCATCCTGCTTATCCTGTCAGGATCAGCAAAATCACCCGGGAAACTTAAATCCTTTCCCGCATGGATTACCACGATCAATCCAAGCTCACTGGCACAATCGATTATCCTCAGATTCCTTATATCGTCTATGGCAGCTCCCTGGTACAGAGGGTGCAGCTTGATCCCTTTTATACCCGACTCTGCCAGATCTTTCAGGACTTCCTTGTAATCTTCATTATCAGGATGAATCCCGCCAAATGACAGAAGCCGCGGGAAATATCTGTCATTAATTTCCTTGGCAACTTTGTTTATCGTTTCACATTGGGAAGGCTTGGTTACGACAGGCAAAATAACGCTCATATCAACATGTGCCCTGTCCATTGATTCCAAAAGAGATGCATTAGTGCCCCCAGTATAATGACGGATAGA
Source organism: uncultured Saccharofermentans sp. (assembly GCA_905234715.1). Classification (GTDB taxonomy): domain Bacteria; phylum Bacillota; class Clostridia; order Saccharofermentanales; family Saccharofermentanaceae; genus Saccharofermentans. The sequence continues at coordinate 2,879 of CAJOJI010000019.1, read as the reverse complement.
CGCATCACCGGCGATCTTCAGGATGACCTTATTTGCCAGTTCATCCGGGAAAGTATGTGTATGGAAATCTATAAGCATCTTGTTATATCTCCTGTATAGAAGGTTCGTACCTGTAAATCTGTACAACCAAACCCCAAATAAAAACCTCCCGAGTGCGATCACTTTGGGAGGCAAATTCTTTGGCGGAGAAGGAGAGATTCGAACTCTCGAAACCCTTTTGGGGTTTACACGATTTCCAGTCGTGCGCCCTCGACCAGGCTAGGCGACTTCTCCGTGTTCGTTTTAAGGCTCAATGATTGTATAATCTTTGGGTGCAGTTGTCAACATTAAAAGGCGGTCTTGCCCCTCCGATTTATTGTCAAGGCACATTTACTGTGTTATACTTCATAGGCTTTGACTTGCCCCTATAGCTCAGTAGGTAGAGCGCATCCATGGTAAGGATGAGGTCTCCGGTTCAAATCCGGATGGGGGCTCCATTGTAAGAAGGCTGCAATCCGCAGCCTTTTTTGTTTCTCAGATATACATCATTATCACGCCCGACACGAGCGACGCGAGGCACGCACCTACCGCAACCACGATAAGCGACTTCTCGAAGTAACCGAGGAGCATTGCAACGCCTGTTCCTATTGCCGCCGTGATGAAAGAACCCGTGGAATAAAGGATCGCCGGGAACGTCATGGCCGACAGGACCGTGTAAGGAATGTAATCGAAAAATGCTTTAACCGCAGGCTTTTCGAGCTTCTTGCGGAAAAGAGTGAACGGGATCATGCGCACGAGATAAGTCGTTAATGCCATGACGATAAGGAGCGGTACAAAGACCTTGTTATCAAGCGCAGAGCTTGCGCTGTCAGTAACGGTTGCAGCTTCGGGCATCTTGTATCCTGGCGCGAAAACGACAAGCAGTGCTATCAGGACACATCCAAGGATTATCGCAACTATGGTGCCCGTCTTCCCTTCAAGCTTCTTTCTTGTAAGAACGCCCGCAAGCGCCGCAATGACTGCTGCGATGATTATCGCAAAGCCTGAAGTGATGTGCTCTGACAGGAACGGGATATAGAACATCAGCGTTGAAAGTATGCACGCCAGAACCGACGAACCGAGGATAACCTTGTCGTGCTTGGCCTTCGGCAGAACGATCGAAACGAACATTCCGTAGATGCCTATCGCAAGCGCATTTGTGAGGAAATCCGGGAATACCTGGCCCAGAATTGCACCTATAACGGTGCCTGCCACCCAGCCTATTACCGGAAGCACCGTAAGGCCAAAGAAATATCTTGCGCCGAACTCATGCTTCTTGCTTACTGCAACACCAAAGATCTCATCTGTGATAGCGAATGACAAAAGCATTCTCAGAAGAGGAGTCATTGACTTGTCGGCCTTCTGAGACAGTGCGATGCCCATCAGTGAATAACGCAGATTGATAACTATCTGAGAGATGATCATGGCGATAATGCCGCCTGCAGCAGTCATGATGCCGAGTCCTGCGACCTGGCCAGCAGATGTGATGTTCGTAAGTGAAATGAGACCTGCCTGCAGCCACGAAAGGCCTTTTGAGACTGCAAGGATTCCGAAAGTGAACGAAACGGAAAGGTATCCTAAACCGATGGGGAGACCGTCCTTGACGCCCTCCCCCATAGTGTAACCGTTAAAACTTTCCTGCTCTGAAGCAGAAGTGTCTTTAGCCATAGATTGCTTTTATCTCGTCGAAAGAAAAATAGAGATCGAGATCTGCCTTTGCCTGGTTTCCGGCATCTGTACCGATGTCTGCGATCTTTGTAACTGTCTCAGCAGCGCCGTCAACCTTATATAGACCGCCGTCTATGATATAGTACTTGTCCACCGGATCGTAGTTGCCGTCATCGTAAACTGTCGTGCGTGCAACAAAGATTGAATCACCGAGATTGAAGTATTCATCAACCTGGACACCGTTCTGAAGTCTCTTCTCCATCTGAAGCGACTCGAACTGGCCGTCAGGTGAGATCGTATATGTGCAGTTAGCAGCAACTCCGTTGGGTGTTGCACCCTGAGTCTTCTTCTGAGTTGCCTCTGCCTGATGCTCTCTCATGTATTCGTTAATGGAGAATGTGTAATCGCGGAACTTGGCATCGATTGCAGTAAATGACATCGGATCAACAGTCTCCTGTACACCCGACTGCTGATTGGAAGTCTCTGTTGAAGAGATCTGCTTCGTGCAGCCTGTTCCCGCAAGGATCAAAGCAGCAACAAGTCCTGCTGCCATTACGCTTTTCCTAAATCCCGTATGTTTCATATATATTCTCCCATAAAAAGTCAAACAGTTTCAGCTGTTTGCTGTATTTTTCTATTTGCTCAACATGAGATCAGGATTAAATGTTTCTCTGTTCTCAAGCATTACAAACACTATTCTTGCTATTTTTCTGGTCAAAGCAATTATTGCTCTGCCGGAACCTTTCTCTGTTTTCTTGCGACGATATTCTTCTATTAATCGCCAATCGCTTGTCTGCTTCGATGCCCGAATCATTCCAAGCGCTACTTGAACAAATGCCGTTCTTAACTCCTGTGGGCCATGCTTTGTTATATGTCCCAGATGTACAGTCTCATTCGAATTATGCACGCTGGGCACTATCCCGATATAAGCTGCAAATCTCTTGAAGTCTCCATCGAATCGTTCAAGATCTTCTGTGTAAGATGCTATAGTTGCTGCTCCGATCTTTCCGACTCCCGGTATCGTCTTTAACAACTCAACATCTTCATTGTCTTCGACCATCTGCTCTATTTGCTCTTCCACATCCTTGATTTGCTCTGCTAAAACATCTAAGATGTTAAGCATCACTTCAAGTGATGAGGCAGTGAACTCTGAGTAGTCGTGATCCGCGAGATCGTTTATCAGGTCCTGCCTT
>CAJOJI010000018.1 GCA_905234715.1 uncultured Saccharofermentans sp. | reverse complement strand
TATGACTGTAACCAGTTTCGTCATCGGGCTGCTTTCTTCTTTATAGTGTATTCCAAAGAAAGTGCCTTCCTTGGGCATGCTGTAAATTCTGGCTTCTTTAATGCTGAAATCATAGATGTTTTCGTCGAAAACATATGACATTAATCCACGGCTATCAACGCGTGAACGAAGCTGATATATTCTTACCTTCCCAAATATCTCTCTAATTATCCCCATAGTTACGTATCTCTTCTGATGATATTAATGAACTCCACATAAACAAATCCAAGTATTTCCTTATATTATCCTGTCTAAAGATTATCCCTTCGTAAATCATTATATCATCCGAGCAAAGCAACTATATTTGCATAAATGTTGTCCGGTTTTGTCATTTGGAATTAGAACATGAAATTGCTGATGGCAGTAAAATCATCGTTCTGCTTCTTGATCTCCTCCAATTCCTCTTCTGTGAACTGTTTTTTGAGCTTCCCGCCACACTCAGGGCATTTCTTTACTGACAGATCAAACTGTTTGCCGCAATTCTTACAAACCTTATACATAATCAGTCTCCATAAAAATAAGTATTTACTATTCTGATTATAATCAGTGCGGCTTTCCGTAAGATTATGTCTTCATTAACATAATCTTAAATTATTAACCAATCATTACCCTTATCCTGTTGATTTATCGAGTAAGATGGGAATGGAGCGACGGGAACGATGGAACGGAAGCCCAAAAAGCCGCCTAATACTGTTGCCGGGCATTACTTAATGTATACACTTGCAAGAACCGGACATTTGTCCGGTTCTTTTATATGAAACATCTTAATATGCTTACTTATCTTCCCTTGTGTTCAGCATTCGTTTTTCTACGGTAAGCTTTCGGCACAACAATAACCAATCCCATCGCGCCAGTAAGAAGCAAGATCCCTGCATACGGATTAACTGCCTCACCAGTCTTCGGTACTGCTGCAGGAGCCTTGGCAACGTTGAATGTCACCGTTGCTTCACCATCGGTAAATGTGATCTTGATAGTGTGATCGCCTTCAGCAAGCGTATCCAGATAGGAGGCCTTAAGTGTCACGATAAGACTGCCGCGAGCTTTAGTATAGTATTCTTCACTGACTGGTTTGCCGTCTATGGTGAGATCTGCAAAACTGTCAAATGTCTTCTCGTCACCGAAGTTACGCTTTGTGGTAAATACAATATCCTTACCACTTCCCGGTACATACCCATTTCCTTCTACCGTAGTGGTATATACAGGGTTTTCTACATAGACATACATATAGTTTGTATCGTCTGTGATGGCTGTAGCCGTGTCAGGTGTCTTGTTCCAAATTCCCGGCTTATAGTTGGCAGCAGGCTTTAACCCGACACCGGGAATCTGGTTGGCATTAAGTTTCAGAGTGTCCCCTTCATAACCTGAAAGCACAACTTCAATTGTGTCGCTGCCACCTTTATCCCATTCTCCGTTTACAACGATGAAAGTAACTTTCGCGCTGATCTTTTTGATCGTGATCAGACTTCCATTAACATAAGTAATATTGTAATTGTCTGTTACATCCTCGCCCTTGCCGTTCACGATCTTTGCACCGGAAGCTACGAGCTTATTGCCATTTGCCATAATCGTTACTTCATCAAGAGTGTGGCCGCTAGCCGCACCGGACAGAACAGCATATTCAACACCTGATTCAGCATTCTCTGCTTCCTTGATCTTCTGGTCTTTTGCCGTTACGGTAACATCTGCTTTCTTAATGGTTACCGTGATGCACGTCTTTTCAGAATTGCTGTGTGTATCATCGCCGGCAACTCTGTACCAGACATAATGTGTTTTAGCATCAGTGCCTGTGGGAATATCTGAACTCCATCCTGTTGTGGGAGCGGTATCTGCATCCTCACCTAAAACATACTGCATTACACCATCTTCAGTTTCACCTGCCGTAACAAGTGCAATGTCAGAACCCGTATAAGATATATCCTGTCCCTTAGGAGCAGTCTTAATGGTGGCTGCGGGTGCATCTTTCCATTTTGCAGTGACGATGATCTTTCCGCCTAACAGGAGGTTGGGGACAATAGGCTCTTCATGGCCAGGCTCACCAATCAGATCTATACCTGAAACTTCCCAGCAGCTGAACGTTTTACCATCCGGAGCTTCAAAACTACATTCAGGAAGAGTATATGTATCACCCATTTGAACTATTTCCGGATCCATATAACCGGTACCGCCATTTGGATAATAGACAAGTGCATATCCTTTAGTAGTAAAAGTGACTACTCTATATGCTACTGTACTTCCTGTTGTATTTATCGGCATTGCTATATCGGGATTCCACCTGTCACAACCATTACCCGCTAGTTCGTTGATCAATGTGCCGTTAACGGCTTTACCACTATCCCTACACGCCTTAATTACCACAGTGGAGATATCTTTCTTAACGGTTACTTCAGATGCATAAATACCAGTCGTACCACCAACGACATTCAACGTTCCGCTGCTGATCACCACATCTCCACCACAAGATAACGCAGGACCGCCCCATGTATCAGCCATTTCTAAAGAAAGGCTTCCGGAACCGGTTATGGTCAAATTAGTACCGGCATTCTCACTCATCAGCGCATGATCGCCATTATCCGACCAATCTTCTGAATGAGTAATTTCATTCTCACCTGAAATTGAAATAGTCAGGTCATCAGTACCGTTATAGTATATGGCAGAGGAATTATTTCCGGAATAACTGTATCCCACACCATTATATTCGTAATCATCCAATGTAAGTGTGTGTGTCGTTGGATCATAACTCCAGTGATTGTTGGCAAGATCATCGCAGTTATCTGAGGTAACCTGTTCGCCGCCGATCCAAAGCGGATACTCTTCCGCTGCAGATGCAGCCACGGCGGGGTAAACTGCGATCAGAATAAAACATGCCAAAATGGATACTAGAGATTTAATAGTATTTTTCATAAACAGATCCCCATTTCACGCGGAGTGACCGCAGATTTATATCTATAATTTTATATTGGATAAAACAGAATGTATATGTGATTCTTTAGCTAATAAAATGCTGCCGTGATTATGCATCTGGACTTATGATTTATCTTCATCCTGTGGTCAATCTTTCTTTTTCGGAGTACCATTAAGGCAGATGGCAGCAGATGGTATGACTGAGATCTATATGGGGAATAATTATGAAAAAGAAAATACCATTGATAGTAGCGGCTGTATGCCTGACCGTTGTTTTGGCGGTAGTGCTTTTTGTGTTGTTTTTCAAAAGATCGTCAGGTCCTGATAAAACTTCATTTCTTGGAAAGAATTCTGATCCTGATATTACTTCAAGCATGGTTTTGGAGAAGTGTCCGTTTGAACTCTCGGACAATGTCGAATGGAGATTCTATCCTGCATCTAATCTGGCCGGGTTTGCAGCGCTCGCACAAGATTATGATGAAACGGACCAGACTTTTATCCTTGTATTCAGCCACTCTCCTAAACAGATCGGTGCTGACAATGTCATCATAAATGGTGATCTGCTCTGTGACTGCTTTTATGACCTCTACGAGTTCGATAATCAGGAGATAATCGAGTGCGGTGACCTCTATTATATGAAGATGAAATGCGATAAAAGGATTACCGTTGTACAATTTGCATTTAATCTTGAAGACGGCGATATCCGTGAAGTTGTTAGCGTAGAATTCTTAGGCTATGACTCTGTTCCCAAAATGCAGTTGCGTTATTCACGCTTCGACTACAGTCTTCCTCAGAAAACCCAAAACATCAGAAAGCTGCAGCTCTTTAACGAAGAGACAGGAAACTGGGAAGAAATCGAAGATATAGCGGAGACAACAGAAAATTACAGCGAATATTACACATGGACTGAACTTCAGGTCGACGATGATGCAAACCCGAATTATGTCACACGCGGAGAGATAACAGTCGGCGTATCTTCTTATGAATACACCATGGGCACTTACAACGTATACCATGAACCGAAAGATCCTCAGGTTACGACCATCTGTTTTGCGATCAGCACTGACAATGCCTCAGGTGTTGAAGGAATCAAAGAATTCGATATCAATAACATCAATACTGATGACATCAGGCTTTATGTAAAAGAAGGCGACGAATATGTTGATATCACGCCCGGTGATTTCTATCTTGAGACGGATTCATCGAACTGCAGGAGGGTTGGAAACTCAGATACATGGATTGAAACTTGCCGCTTCATTAATATTAACAGCCACGAACTGGGCGAACTCGGCGAGCACGATTACAGACTTGTATTCAGAGACTATACCGTCGATTTCACACTAAGAATACAGACATTCGAAGTGTGGTAAAAATATTTTTCCAAAAAGTGAAACCATCGGCACCCAAAATGCACTATTATAGTTGAACGGCCGTTCAAAAATGAATTTTGAGGTGAGACGATTGAATGACGCAAAGGCACTGGCCTTACTGAAATCAGGTGATCAGGAAGCACTTGCTTGGTTTATAGACAAGTACAGTGCTTACGTGGGAACCGTGGTAAACAGCATCCTTTCAGGCGCAATGAGCCATGAGGATGTGGAGGAAGTGACGGCAGATGTTTTCGTTACTTTGTGGAGATCTGCGGACAACCTTATTCCTTTGAACCTGAAAGGGTATTTGAGCCGGGTGGCACGAAGCCTGTCCATGCAGAAATTGCGGGAGCGGTTTGAGGTGCTGCCTTTGGATGAGGACATTCTTATCTTAGATGAAGATTCGGTTTTTGACAGCCTTGAACGAGAAGATCAGGACCAGGTTATCCGTAAGCTGGTATATTCCATGCCTCAGCCGGATAAAGAAATCTTTTTGAGATTCTATTACTACTGTCAGACCGTTTCGGTTATCGCCAATCAAATGCAGATGAACCCGTCCACGGTCAAGACCAAGTTAAAGCGAGGGCGCGAGCGGCTCCGTAATTACCTCAACGATTTCAAAAACACAAAAGGAGGCGATCTTGATGAAAATAAATATTCGTGATCTTATGGAAAACATCGAAGATTCTTCAGTTGATCTTGAAGAAACCAACGTCGTCTCCTCCGAGAGGATAAAGGAGTTGACTAAAATGAAGATAAACGAATTAGGAGTTGCGCCCAAGCGCAAGTCCAAAAAGACTATAATCACGGTTCTCATTGCTGTAGCAATAGTATCAGCACTTGGCATCACAACTTTCGCTGCAATCAACGGCGGACTTGCAAGCCGTACCTTCGGCAAGAGCACATGGGCACCCGAAGATGAAACGTATGTCGATTCAGACGGCGAGGAATACACATTCCCTGAACGCGAATTTATTTCCTTACAGGGATACGCTGATTCCCCTGAATTCCAGGCAACCGGCGAGTGGCTCGAGTTTGAAGACGGCTACGACCGTGACTTCTCGATAGTCACTGCATTCGACGAGGAAGTAAAACGCACAGGTGTAGATCCGTTCGAGGAAAAGTACGGTGCCTATCTCATCTACTCACAGGAGATGGCAGACAAAGTCGATGAGATAACGGCAAAATACAATCTCCAGCTTCACAAGAACTTATCCGACTGCGATACGGATATAGTTAGGGAGAAGTTTGGCAATGTCTTTTCCGAAGAAGTTTTCGGAGCCGGATATATGTACGACGACGGAACATTCCAGCTGGACGGCACATATAAGAACATTGAGTTCCAGATAAGAAGATGTATGAGAGGTTACTTCGATACCGTATATCTCAATGTAGGAAACATCGATAATTACGAACAGTGGACTTATGTCACAAAGGATGGCTATACGGTTTATCTTGGCATTAGAAGTGACGGTCATGCGGTAATCTCCATTGACCTTGAAGACAGCTTCGTTTCCATGAGCATCATGCCGTGGGACAGCGACTTAAATCAAGTCATCCACACAAGAGAAGAACTTGAGGATCTTGTAGATCAGATCAACTTCTCACTGCTCTGATTAAACAAACAATACTGGGGATAATAGTAATAGGAATTTGAACCGCTGAGGTCTGTGACTTCAGCGGTTCATTTCTATCTGATTATATAAGATCTTCCAGCGGTCCTTTGAATACATAGTATTTCTCTTTTGCGTTGTAGAGAGATGCGGTTCCGTCGTGCAGACCGAACTGGTAATCCATATCAAGATTGGCGCCGTGTGTCTCATCACCCGGACGGCGGAAACATAGTCTGAACGCATTTCCGTGCCAGTCATTATCTGTGGTTATATATTGGAAATATTCAAGTGCCGTCTCTTCGAGTTCAGCCTCAGTGGGATAAGGGCGGCCATCTTCATAGTACACATATGCAATATAGTGATGGACGGCATAGTCTTTAATATACTTTTCGTCACTCACATATTTGAGTGGCTTATCGACAGTGTCGGTCATATCGAGTTCAACGTAATCACATCCGAAACAGGAAATAAGCAGATCAGTGAAGTATTCAGTAACAGCTTCCTCGTGATAGCAAAGCGGATAATTGCTGTAGAGTTCTCCGTCTTTCTCGTAGACCTGAACATCAACGCCAGGAAAGTTCTCAGATTCAAGGCTAATGCAGGAAGGGCTTGTGCATCCCATGGATACGGTGCTGTGTCCAACGTATTCGAACGAATCGTCAGGATAGTACTTCTCGATCTTTTTTATCCAGCCCTTCTGCTCAAGCGTTAACGGAAAGTAGCAGCCTGTGAACAGCACTGCTGCCATTGTCAGTGAAGCGGCCTGCAATAGTATTTTTCTCGCCTTTTTCATATATATCCCCTGCTGTTTATTTGGGGACATTTTAACATAAAGAACCCTCAGATCACTCTGAGGGTCCAGTTTACAGATTGTCTGACATTAATCAATGATCCATCTGATGATGTCTTATCAACGACTTCGCGTATGCCGTCGATACAGGTGCCGCCGGAAACGATTTCGAGCTCATCAAAATCAAGTTCTGTTGCTGTGTTATTCTTTGTATCGTTTTTCACGTGTTTTATGTATTAAAAAAACAAGTCAATGATCCATTCGATAAGAGAGCCTGCCGAATCAGATGAGCGGTCAACTCCGCCGGAAACGATATCAAGCTCGTCAAAATCAAGTTCATCGATTGCCTTCTTCTCGTTGTTCATTGTGTAATTAGTCATGTTTGTTTTCTCCTTTTTCAATTCAGTGTCTTTGTTCGACAGGCTGATTATCCGTTTAAGGATGAGCGCAAACAATCAGTAATGACGGGGGCGTATGTTGATTAAGCGACACATGTCAGGAGCAGTGTTGATTAGGGCAATAAAAAACTCCGGTAAGTACCGGAGTCTTGAGGTCAAACCTGAGCTGCGAGTTTTTTCTTCCTGGTCTGTTTGATGTCTACTATGAAGGCGATCAGTGACAGCACAACAGGAACTATAAAGATCGTAAGAAGACCCATCATCTTGAGCGCCATATCGCCCCATTCATCGTCAAGGCACGCTGCTGCGCCAAGGAGCGATACCACTTCAAAGCAGTAATCGAAGAACCAGAGCGCGAGCGGAGCCACAAATGCGAATAACTGCTTCTTGAATTTAAGGAAAGCGATTACCGCGATCTGAGCCAGCATAGGCAGAACGGTTATAAGGATGCTTATCGGTATCCAGACAGCTCCGTAAACAGATGAATTCTTACCGCCGAGTTCTCCCTGGTCGTTGTAGTAAGCCAGTTTGACTATCGTATAGAATGCGATCAGCAATGCGTTTAGGACGATCATCACTATGTTTAATGCTTTTCTCATGTGTTTACACCTTCTTTCAGGTTAAGTACTTATCCTGATAAGTGACTCCCTCGCTCATGCATTCAAGCAGGAGATCAGAGAACTGTTTTGTATAGTCATCTTCGCATAAAGCATACAGCTTATCAAAATATCTGTTGAAATTGTCGCCGCCTTTAAGCTCGTAACCGCCGATCTCGATTTGGTTTCCTTCAGCATCGTATAGATAAATGTATCTGGCGGTTCCGTCGGTCATGTTTTCATTTTCCTTGCCCACATTCATCGTGTAGACCTTTTTGGGATTAAAGACCTTGTTGATCTCTGCCATTCTCTCTTCGGACAACTGCTCACGGCCCAGTTCCCTGCCTCTGTACTGGACCAGCAGCGTTCCGTCGCACATCAAAGTGAATTCCAGGGATTCATAGATCCACGGCTCTCTTGTTTTCAATGTGAACATCGTCTCGTCACTGAACTGAGGAATGTCTTTTGAAGAGCATCCCATAAGGCTCAAAGGTGCGATCAGTGAAATGACCAGAATTGTTGCGATCAGTCTGATCAGCTTTAAGCTTTGCCCACGTGTTGTACTGTTTATACCCATAGTTCTCCCCTTTTTAGGTTATTCACACTAAATACAGTTAATACCATGGATATGTTGCAATAATTCTTAATTAAATAAGAAAGCAGGACTCAAGATCCTGCTTTTGTCTTGTTTTGTTTTTGCTTAAGATCAGCCCCAGCTTCTCGAATAGACTCCGGTAAGCACTTCAGTCTTGTAAGCATTGGGGTTCGGAACAGGATATCTGTCTGCTGCATCTGCGGCTGCCTGATTATCGTAAGGGATACTCAGGACGGTCATGCGGATGGGCGCAGGTTCCTCCGAATCCTTTTCGCCTTCTATGAGAAGTGCGTGGCATTTAGGAACACCGATGGAATTGCCGACGCTTCCCGTGTTAATCGCATAACCCTGATGCATCTCAAGTACATATGGCATGTGGCAGTCGGCGCTGATGAAGCCGCCGTGTACTTTTCCCTTTGTATCAGTGAAGCCCGGAATTAAATCATCGAGCGGAAGATACGGATGGAAGTTGATGGCGATCGGCCTGCCGTGAATCAGTCTGAAGTTGATGCCGCTGATAACGACCTCATCTTCCTGAGGAATGGATTCAAGCCATTCAAGGCGCTCGCTGCCTAACTGATCTACATAGAACCAGTTATGGTCTTTCTCGCCTGACCTGTAGCTCTCGACGCAGCCGAGATCCCAGTTGCCAGAAACGAAATGTTTGCAGTGGCTTCTGACCCAGTCAACAGCTTTGTCGCTCTCAGGGCCCTTGCCTACTGCATCTCCAAGAAACCATACGTCATCGGGCTTTATCTTCTCGATCTCCTTTTCGAGTGCCAGCGTGGCAGGCATGTTGCCGTGGAGATCTGCTAAAAACATTAACTTTTGCATAGTTAACCTCTTTCTATAAGACAGTATTATACATTACTGTTTTGGGATTATTTGTTTAAGCGTAAACGAACTCGTTTTCGCCTTCTGAATCTTTGTAGAATATCGTGTCTTTACCGGTGTCGTAACCGGTACAGTACGAACCTTCAGGAAGGCGGTATGTTGTATCGTCTGCAATGAACTGATAGTTGCTACAGTACTTAGCGAGTTTGCCGGGAATCAGCGGGACCTCGAGTTCGTCGTAGACGTATCCTGCTGCATCGCGGTCACGGTCGGTCATGAGGAAATAATCAAGTGACACTTTGGGCATCGTATTCTCTGATATGAGAGCTGCCGTGACGTCTATGTGATAGTTCTTTCCTTCTATCGATACATAAGTCCACGCATGGAACCCTGCGCTTGAAGCCGTGCCGGAATTCTCCACTTCGATTGCATTCACACCGCACTGCATCAGAAGATATGCATAGAGCGTACCCAGGTCACTGCATATTCCCTGCTTCAGATTAAAGCATGCATAACAGTCGCCGTCGTTTGTCTTACCGACATTATCCAGATAATCGAACTGGTATTCACTCGTCATGTAATCGTAGAGCACAAGACACTTCTCTAAGTCTGAATAATCTGACCTGATGTATCTGCCAAGTACATCCTCAACATCTTTCTGGAATTGTGTTTGCTTTATCAGGTATTCTTCAACAGGAATCTCATAAGTGATGTATCCGGTGCCGTCTTTGAAGCCTTCTGCGCTTATCTGCTTATACGCAACAGGATAGAGCTGATTAAGTGTCACCGGATCCGTGCAGAAATCGTAGGCTTCCTGGCTTGCGCATGTGAAATTGTCTTTGCCTTCGCTGAGTGCGTCGCAGAGATTAAAGAACGCTTCTTTGTATTCTTCGGAATAGCATGATTCAAGGAATACCGAATATACATGGAGGTTAAACTCGAACTGTTCTGTTTGTGATTTTGAGATGGCCTGTGTGGTTTCCGTTGTGTTCGTGGTCACGTTTGCAGTTTCGCACCCTGTTAGTGTTAATGCGGCTATCAGAAGCGAAGTTGCGAGTTTTAGTTTGGAATCAGCTTTCTGCTTCATTATCAGACTCTGTTTCTTCTTCGAGTTCTTCGATCTCAACGCCGAGCTCGGTGAGCTTAGCGTTGATCTGTTCTGCTTTTTCGCAGAGCTTTTTTATCTCGTCATCTATCTCACCTATCTTCTTTGATCTCGGATAGACTGCCTTCATATTGATCACGCCGATAACGACATTCACGATGACGCTGACGATGGTCACGATGAGTGCAATAAGGCCTTTACCATCAACGCATAAAAAGACGTCGCATATGAACGTGGTCAGAACAAGAATTATGTTTAACAGAGTAAGGATGGCAAATAAAGAACCGGGGCCATACTCAACGCCGTATTTGTCTTTGAAATAAAATTCGCTGCGCGACTCATCCTTGAGCTTTATCTCATCTACTAACTTTTTTCTTTCGCTGATGAGAGACTCAATATCCGGTGTCTGCTGTTCTTTGTTTTCGCTCATTCATTTATCCCCGATGCTTGAAACTAATGCAGTTATTATAACATCAGGGCGGGTTCTTTTCGTGAGGCGGAATAAACCATTTCCTATACATTTTCTGAATTGTCAAAAACAGGAAACGTTTATAGTAATGCTCTCTAAGCGCGGAATCAATCAGTGTTTTTCTCTTTCAGTGCGCACCTGATCCTGCTCAGTGATTCGGGCGTGATGCCGAGATAGGTTGCGATGTAGCGGAGCGGGACGCGTTCGGCAAGCTTGGGATATGCTTTCCTGAATGACATGTATCTTTCGGTGGCATTCTCAACGAGGAACCCGTTTTCTCTGTAGATCTTGTATCTCATACCGCTTTCAAGGGCATTGATCCAGATGTTCTTTAACTGCTCATCGCTGTAGATCAGGTCCTTCATGTCCTTTACGTCAAAGAGCATGACCGTAGTGTCTTCGATGGCTTCCCAGCTGGCCTGCATTTCATCGAAGCCGACCATTCCGGAATCGACGCACCAGTTGCCTTCAGCGGCAAAATACTGGGTGATGTCGTTGCCGTCCTTATCGATGTAGTAGCTTCTTACAACGCCGTTTAAGACAACGCCTGCGGTCGTGGACTTGTCACCTGATCTTGCGAGCATCTCGCCCTTTGAATAGACCTTGAATCTTGAGAAAGATATGACCTTTTCGATAGCCTGTTCTGAAATACCCAGGCCGTAACCGTCAGAGAGTTCTTTAAGCTGTTGTATTAGATAATTCTTGTCCATTATCTTGTCACCCGCATTATGTTGTTTAGTGAATGGTATCAGTTACAAAACCTTCGCGCCTTGACCTATGTTAATTGAACTCGTATAGCGGATTCTTGTAATCAGTATCAGTCGTTGTGCAGACATATGCGTCGTATTCCTTGTTGCCGCCTGTCGCGAGGTCGATTACCTTCTGTACGCATCCTGATGCCATGAGCATAACGCCTGTCATAAGGAGCGCAGCAGCTGCCTTTACTCTTTTCATTTAATCTTCCCTATTCTTTCAATATATTCCCTTATTGTTTCTTTTACGTGCTGCGGGTCATCTTTCATTCCGCGGTGCACCCATAATGATATAACATTCCAGACCGCTCCGATATTAAGTGCGATCAGATAATCCGAATCAAGTCCGTCAAAGAGCTGTGTGAACGGGTTCTCTGAAGAAAGACTGCTGTCCCTTAATGAAGGCAGGTACTCATTCATGCACTGGAGTGCGACGTGCATCATGTTGTGCTTATCAAGGAGCAGAAGGAACTTCCTGTTCTTATCTGCGAACCTGAAGATGTTATCAAGCACGTCCCCTTCTCCCGAATTGATCACGCTGAAGTAATCGGAGAGGGCTCTTCTTGTTATGTAAAAAAGCACGTCGTCTTTTGAAGTGAAATTCCTGTAGAAAGTCTTCCTTACAAGGTCTGTCTCGAGCACGATCTGCTTTACGGTGATCTCTTCATACGGATACTTTTCCATGAGACTTAAGAGAGCTTTTGCAAACTCATTTCTTGATCTGACTGCTGACGGATGGCCGGCGCTGTTCATCTTGATTCCTCCATAAAATACACACTTCTCATGTGTTTGTGTATCTTTGTCCGGATCTGTTTACTTCGTTCAATACTCATAGTACCATCACCTCAGAAATACACAAGTGTGTCATTTTCAGAAGGAGCCCAAATGAAGATCTTAGTAATCAACGGCAGTCCCAGAACAAACGGGCTTACGGCATCAATACTTCACTCACTGGAAAGCGAACTCGTTAAGCTTGGAAACAACGTTGAGTATGTTGATCTCGTGGGACTGGACATGAAGCACTGCATGGGATGCTGCTCCTGCTATAAAACAGGACGCTGCGTCCTGAATGACGGTGCCGAAGCTTTAAGTGAAAAGATAAGACAGGCTGACGGCCTTGTAATTGGCTCACCCACATATGCAAGCAACGTGTCCGGTCTCATGAAGGATTTCATCGACAGAGGTCACTTCGTTATCGAGCAGCTTTTGACGGGCAAGTACTGCGTCACGGTGTCAACGGGCGAAAACTACGGCTGTTCAGCTACCAGAAAGGTTCTTGATGACCTGATCGTTTATTCAGGCGGCATCCTCTGCGGCCACATTGCTATGAAAGCGCCGTTTAACGGTAAGGACGCCGTTAGCGGAAAGATTGCCCATATCAGCCATCGAGCCGCATGCCGGCTGAATAATAAGAAAAGGAATATATTGCTTGCCCTGTTTCACAGCATGATATTCAGGATCGGAATAAGGCCTTTTGTCATGCGTAAGGGCGAGCTTTATAAAGGCGTCACTGAACGCTGGAAATTGGAGGGAATCTTATGAGAGATTACATACTATTGCTGCCGATTATATTCATTTTCCACGACATGGAAGAGCTTGCCGGGTTCGGCTGGTTCTTTAAAAAGAACCCTTATCTGTTCGAGAGGTTCCCTAAGGTCATGAACACCTACCGCGGATTTACCAACGAGGGATTCACTCTGGCAGTCTATGAGGAGTTCATCCCCTTCTTCGGGCTGAGCCTTCTGGCGTATTATTTCCCCTGCGATATTCTCTACGGACTATGGTTCGGAATGTTCCTTGCATTGTTCGGTCATTTCTTCATTCACATCGGTCATTCGGTCTATATCCGCAAGTATATTCCGTGCGTTGCGACCAGCATTATCTGCGTTCCTATAAGCAGCTACATCCTGGTGAAATGCGCGCTGTTGACGGACTTTAACATTGTTACAGTTATTTTCATCGTGCTTGGAATTGCCCTCATGATCGCAAACTTCCCCCTGGCACATGGCGTGATGCATTACGTGAACAAAAGGGTCCAGAAAGCTGCCGGCTGACCCCCTCCGATTCTTTCCCCGTTCAGCCCTAAATGCTGTATAATTGAGATGTAAATCATTTTTGATTTCATGGAGGGGATAGAACATGAAACGGATAATATCTATACTACTGACCGGTCTTATGGTCGTTGGTATGTTCGGCTGCTCTAAAAAGCCTGAGCCAATCACCGACATCCCGGCTACACCTGAGGAAGCCATGACCGATGCGAACCTGGTCTTCTACTACTACGAGGCTGTTACCGGAACCGTCGGCGGAGACTGTTCAGTGACTTACAGGCTGTACCGGTATAACGGCACCGAACTGGTTCTTTCCAGAACAGATCACACCACGGACGATGAAGAGATTTCCACCTACCGCTTAGTTCCCGCTTCGACCCTGGACGACTGCATGAAGGTCGTAAAGAAATACAAGATGGGTAAAGGCAAGTGGATCAACGGAATCGGAATAACCGGCGGTTACTGTTCGGCAGGCTTCTACAAAAAGGATGAATGGATAAAGGTCACATCCGATAACATGCCCGACAACGGCCAGGAAGCTTTCAGTGCCATCCATAAGATCATTGCTAATGCGTGAGATTCAAAAATTAATATAATGTATGTAGATCTTTTCTTCAGATCAGGAGGAAATAAATGAAATTGGTAAATATGCAGTGCCCTAATTGCGGCAGCCCGCTTACACAGGAAGGCGAACAGCTCATATGTCATGCATGCGGCGGTACTTTCACCGTAGATTACGATGATTCCGACGTTGAATATGAGAGAATAAAGACTGAACCCGAGCGTGATCAGAGAAAGCTTGAACACGAGAAACAGCTTCTTGAGAAGAAGTATGAACTCGATCAGAAAGCCTGGGCTGAATACGACAAAAGAGAGAGAAAGAGATCAGGTAAAAAGAAGGCGATGATCATATCGCTGATCATTTGCGGCGTGGTCACTTATATGACCATGTGCGGAATCATAATGTTCGTACAGCAGAAGCAGGAGTCCAACAGACGAGAACAGGAGCGTATTGAGCGCGAGGAAAGCGAGAGAAACAATACACCTACTCCTTCACCGACACCTACACCTGCTCCGAACTACGACCTGACTCCCGCAGATATTGATCCTATTATGGACGACCTGATCGAAGCCGGCCAAATCGCAGAGATGGATATTATGTCTTGCAACGTTGATACCAACGGCAATTTGTACCTTGCAGAATACAACAAGACCGGTGCCGTTTTTGTTGATGCATATCTCGTTACCAATATTCCGAACCCCAAAAGGCTCGATGAGTCCAACAGGATCGTCATTATTTACGAGGTCACATGGAATAACGACGAACTGGGCGACAAAACATGCTATGATGCAGTCTATTTCGAAGGCCTTAAGATCTATCCCGATGACACCAAAGTCATCTGTGATTTTAATCCTCTGACCATCGACAGAAGCGATGCTGCATGGGGCTGGTTCAATGCGTACAGCTATGAAAGCTACAATCAGTGCTACCGTGAAAACATTACGGCACTGGGCGGAGACGTTACACCGCTAAGAGGAAATGATACGGAATTGCCGACGAAAGGTACTTAATCGCTGAATAAATACAAGCTTAAAGAGGATGCACAAAGCGGCATCCTCTTTTTCGATGATATAAACTCAGTCATTACCAGTACATAGTACGTAAAGATTATCCGGCAATATCCGGCTGATACTCCTTTATGGTTATCTGTTCGCATCCTGTAAGCTCAGGATGGGCTTTTGTTTTCTTCAGATAGGAATCGAAGAGCTCAAGATGGATCTTGCAGACATACTCATGTGCAAGGTCGGGATCGAGGCCTCCGACGATCATTTTCGAAGGGATAAGGTGCTTCATGTCGGAGAATGCTATGTGCTGCATCTTGTTAAATACTGCCTGGAACACGGGTTCAGTGTGGTCTAAATGTACTTTGGTTTCGACACTGAGATTTCCCTTGCAGCTCATTTGTGCAAACGGCTTTCTTAAGATCATGTCTTTTTTGTGGCCGAAAGCCGCGCCGTCAAGGTTTGCGCCGCATGCGAATTCCTCTTTTTCGATGCACAGCAGATATGAGGTCACTCCTCCGAGCGAATGTCCCGTTGCGCCAATGCCGTTGGAGAAATCGATCATGTCTGATAGTTCTTCTTTGGCGTAATCCACGGCATTCATTGTATCTATTTTCCACTCATCGATCCTGGACAAAATGAAATTGCAGTACTTGTACTGCAGTTCATACAGTTTTTCTGCGAGTTCCCTGTCTGTACCCTTTGTCTTGGTAAGTTTCAATGCTGAGAACATGCCGGGCAGCATCGGTTCATACTGTCTCTTCATTGCATCTTTATAAAGCGGGATCTTCGTTCCGTCTTCGTATTCACATAAAGCGGCATCGTAAGGATGTCCCACGGAAATAACGACATAGCCGTGTGATGCGAGTTCAAGGCACAGAAATGAATTCGCTTCCATGTACGAGCCGAAGCCGTGACTGAAAGTGATAAGCGGGAACTTCTGTCCTTCTATCTTCGGAGCATTCTCATAGCATTCACTGAAGTTTTCTCCCCGAGCTTCAGCTTTGTCTACGTTGATCGGTGCGTGCATGATTTTTTTCAGAGACTGCGCCAGTTCCCTGGACATGTATCTTGCTTTGCTTAAGCCTTCAACTGATTCCTTTAATACCGGATAGTAGACTCTTACCGGAATGTTTCTTTTTGTTCCGGGAGCAAGTACTTCTTCCCTGTCTGTATATATCGTATGGGTAAGTGTTCCCACTGCATATTCGCCTGTGGGTTTCGGGTTATTAGCCATTTGTTTTTCCTCCGAGTAAAAGTATTATCGAGTCTGCAAGAGTCTTAAAAAGCTTCCCGGGTTCAACCTTGACCTTCACATCGCCCGTGCCGTAGCAGTTGGCAAGGATGCAGTATTTCTCTATGCCTGAATAAGAAGCTGAAATAAAAAGACCGATGTCTTCAGGTTTTGCAGTGGGGTGATAACCGGTTTTGTATGCTCCTTCGATCAGCATCGGTATCGCCTTTTTGCCGAGGTAATCCAGGTTGCCGGGAGCTTTTATGCCGGCCATTATCTTTGCTGCTCTTTCAGGCTCATTGATGGCAAGAACGCCGAAGTCGAAATTTATCTTCTGAATGTCATCAAGATGCTTTTCCATGTTCTCGCCAAGACAGTCGCATATCTGATAGGTTATCTCTTCAAAGGATGCGTCTTTATTGGTGAGGATCTTCTCGAACTGCTCGATTATGTTGTAGTCGGTGCGTATCTTCGATGACATGCCTGCCAGTATCTCGTCAAGATCTTTGTAGTAACGGTATATGGCGCCCTGGCTCATGCCGGTCTCTGCAATTACGTCTGATATCGTGACCATTCCGACGGGTTTTCTGAGGCACACCTGATAACAGGCATCGACGATCATCTGACGTTTGCTCTCTAAATATTCTTCGGTAACCTTAGGCATTTTCATATCTCCTTTGGTAAAAATGAAACAGCATTCATTTAATGAAAGTGGTTTCATTTTAATCAGGAGACTGAAGTTTGTCAATAACGTTTTGAAATTGTTTTTGGAAATTATTACCTCTCGGTGGAGATGCCGTCACTCTCGTGGATCTTTTTCTTTTCTTCGTACATCATCTTGTCTGCACGCTCGAAAACTTCACGGAAAGAGTGATCCTTCTCGCGGTCAAATACGGCACATCCGAATGCGATAGAGATGCGCTCGAGATAATCACTTGAAGATTTCTTCTGATTCCTGAGCATCATCTTAAGGACATCGAGTCTTTCATCGATCTTTGCATACTCAAGTACTGAAGGAATGATGACGAATTCGTCACCGCCGATCCTGAAGACAGTACTCATGGGGAATGCCTTACAAAGGATCTTCGCCGCTTTCTGTATCGCCTCATCGCCGGCCTGATGGCCCAAGTTGTCGTTGATATGCTTTAAATAGTTGAGGTCGCACATGATGACTGCAAATTCCGCAGTGCCGTTGCTGATCTGCTCGTCGATGTATGCGGTGGTATCTTCGTAGGCATGCTTATTCTTAACGTTGGTCAGGGAATCGACATACGCAAGGTTCTTCATTGCGACAAGGTCATCGCCCTGCTGCTTCATGGTCTTCTCGGCCTTCTCGATCTTACGCTCCTGTTCCCTAAATTTTGACTCTCTCTTTTCCGCTCTCGCAAGCGCACTGTCAATTGCGAGCCTTATCATTTTCGACAGCTCGCCGACCTCATCGTTCTTCTCGGGCGGCAGTTCGACATCGAAATTTCCTTCGGAGATCTCGTGTGCCGCTTCAGTGAGTTTGCTTAAAGGGTTGGTAATGTGAGAAACCATAACTGCCGCGATTACCGCGAATACAACTGCCAATCCTACCGACAGGGCGATCATGAGGATCACCGCGTTGTCTCTTTCCTTATAGATGGTGGCGTAATCGTCGTAGAGGACCAGCTTCATACCGTTCCTCAAAGTAACGAATGCCATTGCACGGTCGCGGCCTTCGTATTCGTAACGGACCAGGTCCCCGTCTGTCCTTGACTCGTTCATCAGTTCCTCGTGGTCAACGACGTTGTCCTTCTCATCGCCGTGCATATGGTCATTTACGAGATCGTCGTAATGGTAGTGAACGGCTCCGTCAGCTTCCTTTAGGAACATATGGCCGGTCTCCTGATATACAAATGAGTCGACCAGATTGATAAGTCTTGTAAAACTTATGTCGACTCCGATTATCGCAACCGGTGTATCGCCCATATAGACAGGCTCAATATAGGAAAGAATGTAATCTCCCGCGCTGGCATCGTAATAGGGCTTTGTCCATGCGGCTTCCCCGTTCTCGATAGGTCCGTAATACCAGTAGTCAGCAACCGGGTCGCTTACGATATCTGACTGAGGGAATGGAACGGTCGTGAACAGTCCGTCATCATCTCTGGTGTAGTAAACGCCTTCCTCACGGTCAGTGACGCCTGTGATATCAAGTGTGTAATGGATATATGCACCCGTTATGACATCGTTATGCTCGGTCATGAAGTGGATAAGGTCATCCGCATCGTTAACAATGGAATCTCTGAGCGCTTCGTCTTCCTTTATCGTCTCAACGTCAGGGATCTTACTCTCCGTCCATCTTGAGAGAGACCCGACAGCATCTTCTATTCTTAACATCTCCGTGTTAAGGTCGTCGCCGCGCTCTTCACAGAACAGGTTCATCTGGGCAGATGCACCCTTTGTGAGGATCTTGCTGGTCAGTAAAATAGCAACCGTAACAAGCGTTGCGGCAAGCACAAAAACAGCAATGATGATAAGCAGCATCAGCTTGGTGCTGATGGATGAAAAGAACGCTTTGCTCTTCTTCATTTTTATTGGTCCCAGATATATTCCGAATAGTACCCAAAGTTTTCTTAGGCTGAATTTATTATATCACCGGGCAAAGGGCCTCTCAAAGCAGTTTGCACAAAACACTATTTTTAATTTAGGGTTCTTGAGTATCAAAAAACAGAAGATACGGTTGCAATGCAACATTTTCGCATGCTTTTCTGTAATAATGGTATCAGAACGGGAAAAGGAGACACCCATATGCGTAAGATCTCAGGTTTGATAACGGTTGCCGCTGTATTTACAGCGATGCTCTTTCAGGGCTGTTCTTTTAATATAAATTTAGATAAAACCGCTGACCTCAGCGATGAACTGCAAAAAGGAATTGATACACAGGTTCTCAGTTACGATAAACGTACATCTGACAAGTATAGTACCTCTTATTGTTTTCTTATCGAGTCTGAAAGCACGGAAGGTCTTGGTGACGAGATCAAGACACTATATGACAACACAAATGAGCTCCTTGCCGGCAAAGATTTTGAAGGCGAAAAAATACAAATACAGATCGGATATCAAAGCCACCCTAACGCAATTACCCTTGCATGCATAATGGCAAATTTCACCGACAAAAACGATAACAATGGCCAGGACAGGATCACCAAGATCACCATCAACGGAATAGATGATGATTTTTCCGGCTATGACAAGTACGGATATTATGAAGTCAACGATCTTGATTACTGGTCAGCGTTCAATGATGTTGAACTCGTATATTATGATTATGTCACATATCAAGACTATCGCATGAAGGACGGCCCTGAGATCAATGCAGTCGGAGACCGTCTGGAGGAAAGATTCGGAGATTATCTGGACGCCGGCAAAGTTTATGTCTATGAGAATGCAGTCCATACAATCTGGTTTGAACTGCCCGTAACTATCGATCAGAGCAAAATAGACGCATCAGGCGAATACGCTTCAACAACTGAATTTATTGAAGCCGTCCGTAATGAGACAAATGTTTTCCGGAACGAGAATCCCGATAACGGATTTCTCGATTACAGAGTAAAGATTGTATAAAATATTAACGATGGCAACACCTGGGGTTCTTTCAGCAATTTCTTAAAAGATGACCATAATACTCATCTTGAAGAATTCTCCGCGGTCGATTATTTCATGGCCCCCACAGAAGAACTGGCAGCCTGCAAAGGCATAATCGAGGTCGACGTAAAACGCCGCGAACTCGACGAAGTAATAATGATCGTTGAGAACATGGAGGGTCTTAAATACGTTGAAAGCATCCAGTATGTAAAAAACATTCAGTCAGAACAGATCGATGAACTTAAGCAAAAGTACACCAACATCGTTTTCGATTGATCCGTACTTTATCAGTCCTTTTTAAACTGCGAGATAAACTTCCACGCATTCTCGATGCTGTGCTGTCTGCATTCGTGGATCTGGTTGCTCACGCTTGCAAAAGCTGTCCTGCATACGCCGTCTTCACTGTCGAAATAATGTATCGTCAGCGTGGCATCTCTTGTGGGATCGTAAGACTCTTCAATGCGGTCGCCGGGAATTCCCCAGACCTTGTCTTCCCATGAATCCTTGTTCTCGAAAGTAACGTCATCGAAAGACTTCTTAAGCTTGTTTACTCCTGCAACATACTTAAGCCGTTCAACGCATGACTCGCCCTGGAACGGAAGCTCGGGAAGATGCGACATGTATCCGCCTGAATAGAAAACGGGAACGGACACTGTCTTGTTGAGCCTCTCTGTTGCGGGCTTGCCGAAGAATGTCGTATAGACCGGGAACAGCGCGCTGCACGGCATGATGCCTGCAAGGATCTCAGGATACTCCTGATACATATCCCATGTCTTTCCGCTGCCCATGGAAAAGCCTGTCGCGTATATTCGTGACTCGTCAATCGGATAACGTGTCTTCAGAACATCTATTACTTCCTTTGCTTCAGTCGCAGTTACGAACTGGTGGTTTTCGATTGCGACATAAAGGAAATTGTTCTTTCTGCAAACGTCCCACCATCCTGCAACATATGTCAGGTACATCGATGAATCTCCGCCGCCGTGGAATCCTATAACGAGCGGAACGGGGCCGTTATCGAAAAGGCCGTTGTTGTAGTATGCAAAATATCCTACCTTATGCTCATCCGCCTTTACCGGAAGGAACTCGTTGTCGGGTGAAGTCTTAACGGTTACAAAGCCGACGTCTTCGGTCATGCCGAGTTCATTGAAGTCAGGCTCAAGTTCGATATGGCCGCACCACATCTTGAACTTCTTAACGAAAGAATCGAAGTCATCTTTATAGTGGGCTGTCTCTCTGAAGATGATGTTCTTGCATCCGCTGAATGCGAGGTTGATCTCGTCGCTGTTGCCGACGCTTAAGATCGCAATATCTTTGCGCTCAACATCAGGAACGACACTTAATCCTTCCATAGAGCACACTGCGGGAGTGATCTCGCCGGGTCCCCAGAGATATTCACCTTCAATAGTCTTGAGGAGATTGTTTGCAACGTAGTCAGCTGACTTTCCGTAGCTGTAAATGTCGGTTCTAAACTTCGCGCCGCGCGCATAGAAACCTTCGAAAGTGTGTGTGAAGAAATTGAAGTCTTCTACGATTCCGTCTTTATAAACGGTGATCATCTTGATCTCTGCGATGACATCTGCATAAAGTTTTTGATCTGCGGAATCCCATCCGCCTTCAGCAGTCGGATAGATGAATAAAACACTCGAATCGTAACGAGCTGCTATGTCTGAAAGTCCTGTCCCTTTTGCGAATTCCACAGCACTTTCCATATCCTGTTTTTCCTCTTCGAAAACGAGCAGGAGCGGTGCTCTGAATCCGTAGTTGTTTGTCTGTCCGTCAAGATCGTTATCGGGTACAAAGACCTTCAGTAAAAAAGATGAGAATTCATGTTCCCAGCATCTGCCGCCGTTGCAGTCTCTGACTGCCGGTCTCTCCATCATCGGCATTCCTATATCCTCCATATAAAGCAAAGTTACACATGAAGTATAACATTAAACTTTAGGGTATTTAGCACCGCCTACAACCTGAATGAAACCATTAACAGGATTAGGCTCTTTTAAATTTCGCAGTTGACAAACATTCGTTCTAGTTCTATTATATGTATAGAACGTTTGTTTGTTTTTTGAGGGAGCCCGTACGATGTCAGAGTTGAAAGAAGTCTTTGCTGCATATAAGAAATTATCCTTCACTGACCGTATCGTGTTCTACACAACTCTTTCCAATAC
>CAJOJI010000017.1 GCA_905234715.1 uncultured Saccharofermentans sp. | reverse complement strand
GAAAAATACTGTAGTGCCTTTTCTTTGTGTGTCATAGTACGTATTATAACAAAAGAACCGGACTAACCCGGTTCTTGGTTCTTTTTGCTGATAATTTTCCGTACCAACGCCCTTAGCCGTACCACTTCAGATCAACTCTTACTGCTCGTTTTCAGTCTGTCTTTTGATAAAAAAATACTGCTGGAAGTCCTGATGTGATCCGAGAGATTATCTGCTTCGTATTCAAGGCCTTTTATCTTCGTTTCGACCTGCATTAATTCAGTCTTGAGTTCGTTGCAGTATTTGTCTATATCTTTTACTTCCAATATTTTGGGGAAAATAAATATAAAACTGCAGCCAACCAAGATGATGCCGAGTATGAGACAGAACCATCCCAAGCCCTGTAACAGCCAGTCATTATCAAGACCTGATTCCATAATGAACCAGAACAAACCGGATAAGATCATGTATCCGCCGACGATCACCAACGGGATAAATGTTGCTTTGGGATCTTTCTTTCGGCCGCGTCTGTTCATGACATAGTAAAATGTACGCTCCTCGTTGTGGAGAGTGATCTTAGCCTCGAGCTTTTTCTTATCATCCTTAAGGGATTTGATCTCATTGTTCAGATCATAAAGTCTCTTCTTGTCAGAAAAGATCCTGCCAAACTCCTTAAAGTATTCCCGGTCTTCTTCTGAAGAATTTCTAATGGCATCGTTGATCAGGTTTGCATTATATGCGAAGCCTTTTCTATTATCCTCACGAAAAAGTTCTTCCATGTCAGCCAGGTGAGCTGATGCAAGAAGCAATCCTCTGAGAGCAAAGAAATCGTGCGGGTCATTTTCCAAAACACTCTTAAACGCATCGGCAGCGGCATGAAACTCTCCGTTGGAGAGAAGCGTCCCGCCCGTCTCATACATCTGGTGGTTTTTGATATCGCTCATTTCCTTATCCCTAATTGAAAAACCTGATCCGACATTCTCATTATATCAAAGCTTACACGCCGCCATTATAAAACCGTCTTTGCATTAAACGAGAAGGGCAAACCGTGTCCGCAGGCTAAATAATCGGGCGATAACTCAGCTATCTTTCTGATCGATTCTCTCATTCCTTCAACGGAATATGCATGCGGAGGTTCCATAGGTGTTCCGTTTAAAACGGCATATGCATCACCTGCATAAAGTACGCCGTCTTTTAACACTCCGTACGACCCTTTGGTGTGCCCGGGAAGATGTACTATCTCTATTTCGTAGCCGTACTGACGGGCAACTTCGGTTGAGTTAACGTCAACCAGTATATCAGGGACATACTGCTTGCTCTTGAAAAACGGAGTCTTAGTCCAGAACGTGATCCATTTAACCCGGCTTACAAACTGATTGTGTGTCGGTTGTTGAGGCTGCTCTCCGAAGTTGCGGATCAGGTTTAGATCTTCTTTTCCAAGCCAGATCCTGGCATTGAAAAGCTGTTTGAATTTAGCCGCATTCCAATCGTGATCCGGGTGTGCATGCGTAATAAAGATATCGGTAATGTTGTAACCGTTTTCGGTGATCCATTTGAGCAACGGCTTTGTGGTATTTGAAAAGCCGGTGTCTATGAGCATATCACCGTTTTTGCCGGGAATAACATAAACGGAAATCGGTGCATCTCCGCTGAGTTCCGTGAAGTAATTGATGTTGCCGATCTGCACCTGATTGCCCGTCTGAATTTTCATAAGTTATGTCATTTCAAGCGGAGGCATCTGGTCAGGAGTAGCCGGCTCCACACGTACAGTGCTATTCCAAGCTCCCGGAACAATATGTGCCTTAAAGAAAGCATATCTGTAAGCAGGAGTTATGTCGAATTCCAGTGGAGTAACAAAGCATCTTGAAAGTCCTTTTTCAGGCATCTGCAAATAGATCTTATAGTGACCATACGGAACGGGAATCCTGATGGATTCGGCATTTCCGAGATATCCGAGTTGAATATCGTTAAGATATATTTTCATTCTTACTGCCATACCGATAGCGTTTCCCATTCGGTAGACCTGGATCACACCGTCCTCAGGAAGGTTAATCAAGATACCGCATTTACGGCACGGACCGTTGCCTGGTACATCCTGGACCTTACCGCATTTCGGACACTTGAATCTGAGTAATGTTGACATATTGTTTCCTTTCCCTTATTCCCAATGATAAGTAAGATTTCTATCCCTTGTTATTATATTACTATTTTCGAACGATGTTATAATTTTAAAGTAGGATGCAGGATGATTCCCGCAGGATTTTGGGAAGATGCTTAACGCATCAGTTATGGGATAATAGTTATGAAAAGAATAATTGAAAGGGCAGCACTGTCAGGTTTGGCTGCGGCGATCCTTTTGACAGGATGCACTTCCGAAATTAAACCATCAGATACCACCGGTGAAGATACAAAGGGAAGCACCGTGACGTCTGTAACAGAGGTCCAAGAGATGGTCAGGCTGAATCTGACCGAAGATCAGATCCTTAACATGTCTGATGAAGAATTCACGGAATACGGTATGCTTCTGATAGATTACCGTATAGAAGATGTACAGAGGCCTAATCCGCAAAGAGATGAGTTTGGTTTCAGTCGTGAAGCCGGATACCGCTATCCCGGAATGCCGTCCGAAAGATCTGCTTCAAGTTATGATGAGGCGTTGAGCATCACCATAGAGGAATGGCAGGATAACGAATACAACACGTATAAGGATATCGGTCTTCTGGGTGAGAATGACAAGTTCTGGCTCTTCAAGTGCACCAACTATTGCAGAGGCGAATTCAATATGATACGTACCAAAGCAGTCTACAAAAAAGACTACTTTGATGAAGCGACTTCCACCGCCTATTTTGAACTTAACGAAGAGAATATCCGTACCTTCTTTGCATACCGTGCTTATGATGTGATCGATAACACCAAAACCTGTATCGGCGAATTCGTCATCAAGACAGATGACGGGTATATTTTCAGAAGATACTCCATGTATATTTGTTATGGCGACTATGGCATCAATGATGTAGTAAACCTGTTCAGAGAAGAATGGACGATATCAAATGACGGCAAATTTTCTCTGACACAGGCGGGCAATATTAGAGAGTTGGAACTTCCGGTCAGCTCGATCGGAGAATATCCTGATTAAAGGAAATATTATGGATACATTTACAGACGAAAGAGATCTCAAACTTTTAAGCGGTGACAAGTATACGTTTTCTGTTTTATCAAGGATAATCGGCGGCGAAAACGAGCTGCTCTTATCTGACCACGAAAACGTCATCATCTGCTTTACATGCCAGCCTTTTCCGGTATGGATATGGACACGTGATGATGCTTCCGTAGAAGTGATGGACCTTGCATATAAGTGCGCGCAGGAGCATGGTTTCCTTGATGGCGATCACCGCTTCAACATGAAGTATGAACTTGCTGAATACTTTATGAACAGAGCCGGCACTGAAGGTTTAACTCTTTCGGTCACGACAAATCTTTATGCATACGATTGCTTATCTCCAATAGCGCCTTCCACCGAAATCGACGGTGAGATCCATAAGTGCACAATGGATGATCTTGATGAGATGGTGGATTTTTTCGAGATGTTCCGCAACGCCGTTGGAATAGATATCGAGAGCCGCGAACAGTACCGGGTTGAGGCTGAAGACGGAATTAAATCAGGCAGTCTGTATTTTTGGAAGAATGCGTCCGGCAAAGCGGTGGCGAGCTGCAGCTGGCATCCCGTAAAAGACATGGCTTCTATCGGACTGGTCTATACACGTGATGAGGAACGCAGAAAACACTATGCCGAGCATCTCGTATACCAGGTAACCATGATCGCGAAAAACGAAGGGTTTATCCCCATGCTCTATACCGATGCGGATTACGTCGCATCAAACGCATGCTATGAGAAGATCGGCTATGTGTTGAGAGGCAAGCTGTGCACGATAGGATAGTACGGCTGAACAGCAGCATGAACCATCACAATACTCACAACTTATCATAATTGTGATATAATTGTGATAACGATAATTGTGAAAAGGTGGATCTGTGCATGATAAATATTAGACCAGTTTCAGATTTGAGAAATAAGTTTACAGATATAGAGAAAACTGTCAGCGATGGAGAACCGGTATTTCTCACTAAGAATGGTTATGGTTCTATGGTCGTTATGAGCATTGAAACTTATTCGCGTCTGACACAAAATGTTGAACAGGCATTGGACGAAGCAGATGAGTATGCCAAGAAAAACGCTGAGAGAATGACTCACGAGGAAGTATTTGGTAATTTGCGGAGTCAGTTAAATGGCTAAATATTCACTCAGATATTTGCCGACTTTTTATAACGATCTTGAAGGACACGTGATGTATATTTCACGTGTTCTTAAAATTGTTGCTGCAGCTAACGATTTGCTGAACGAAATTGAGAAAGCTATTCTTGAAAGACTTCCTAACGCTGAATCTTTTGAACCTTATCATTCCCGAAAAGAACGTAAATATCCGTATTACAGGATATATGTGAAGAACTATGTCATTTATTATGTAGTGATCCCAAACGGCAAAGGAAAAAAGACTATGGAAGTCCGCCGAATATTACACGGCTTGCAGGATAGAAATAAAGCATTATAAGTTTAGATAAACCCGGCTTATAAAAAACTAGAAAAATTTTCTCGAACCACCGAACATTCCGCATCGGTTATGTGTCTATAGGACAGATGCGGACAAAGGAGGCAAAAGTCAGATGACTGACAAAGAACTGGAAAGGATCTATAACGAAGGCTACCGTGCGGTGTATTGGACTGCCATGCAGCTTCTGAAGAATGAAGCAGATGCTGAGGACGTGGTCCAGGATACATTCGTTACGCTGATCGAATCCTATGACACGATAAAGGACAAGGATAAGGTCATACCGTGGCTTAAGAAGATCGCTGCCAACAAGTGTCTTAACCGTCTTACCAGGACGAAGACAGACGCTGTTGAAGATGAGTTCTTTGAATATGTCGAAGCATTACCTGAGGATTTTCTTCCGGATTCCATCGTTGAATCGGAAGAAGCAAGAAAGATCGTCATGGATATCATAAGCAATTCGTTGTCTGAAGATATCAGGAGGACACTTGTCCTGTTCTACTTTGACGAGATGAGCACCAAAGAGATTGCCGAAGCACTTGCTGTTCCGGAAGGAACAGTCCGCCGCCGTCTGAATTTTGCCAGAAACAAGATCAAGAAGGAGGTTGAGAAGTATGAAAAAGATAACAAGACGAAGTTGTTCGGTATGGCTTTGCCGTTCCTGAGCAAGCTGTTTATGAAAGAAGCAGAGCAGGTGCCTTTCAAGGCCATGTCTGCAAAACTGGTATCTCTGTCCGCATCAGCAGAAGCTTCCGGTAAGGGAGTGAACATTAAAGCTTCAGCAGAAGCTATCAAGAAAGGGACAGATATCATGAAAGCAAAGATTATATTTGGAAGCATTGCTGCAGTAGTTGCAGTTGGCGCAGTAGTAGGAATCATTCTCGGCGTTATGAGCAAGAAGGCCGACACAAAGCCGGATAATACGGATGATGTTGTAATAGAGGATATTGAAGACAGTCAGGATACTCCGGCTGAAAACATAGATTCTGAAACGGACATGAGTGAATCAGGTGATGTTCTCGAATACGATTATTCATTCTATATGCTTGTAACTGCTACATCAGTTGTCCCCGGTGAAGGAACGTTGGTTACGGGTGACATCTCACCTTCGGGAGTATTGAGAGTAGGCGACAAAGTAAAAATTGTTGATGGTTCATTGGTTCGCGGATCGATGATTAGAATAGACGAGGACAATCTCTTTGAAACTGTTGAAGCTACTGTCATTTCAATTCAAAAAGATTCTAATTATGTGGATGAAATATCTGAAGGTTATGATGTCGTAATAATGCTTGATGTTGAAATAGAAGAAAACATCATGTATGCAACACGTGTTATTACTGACAGGCCTGAATATAACACTAAAACTATCGTTGCCAATATATATACCGAACCGCGTCCTGAAGGAAAAGCCGATCCAATTTTTGATCACTATAATCCAAACTTCAGATTTGGCAGTGAGACGTTAAAAGGTTATATAACATTACCTTCCGGTGTGGATTTGATTTTCGCCGGTGATTATGTTGAGGGTATATCTATTAACCTCGAAAGAGATATCGATGTTGAGATTGGTGATGAATTTGATATTATCGAGAATGGAAAGGTAATCGGCACAGGAACCGTAACAGGCATTAAATAGGATTCATTCCAAGAAGGAGCGCTTTATGAGATTTACTGATGGTGCGTGGAGAACGGCAGAAGGTTTTGACATACATCAGGCGAAGGAAGTCAGGTTCGTTCAAAAGAGCGAAGACAAGATAACGCTTACGATGCCGACATTCCATATCTACGTCAGGGGCATGACTTTGAGCGGTCCTTATATCACGATGGAGATCACGTCTCCCTGCGAAAACGTTTTCCGAATAAGGACATATCATTTCAAGGGCGACAATTCTCTTGCACCGTCTTTATTTAGACTGAACGCAGACAACATTAAGATCTCTGCTGAAGAAGATGAGAAGACAGTAGTTGCTAAGAGCGGTGCGAGCATTCTCGTTATCGACAAGGAAAACTACGGTTACGAACTTATCAGGGACGGACGTGTAATTACGGGTTCACGTGAAGGCGCGCTGGCTTATATCGACGGTGATCACGGATGCTTTATGAGAGAGCAGCTTAACCTTCGTGTGGGCGAGCATGTATACGGTCTTGGCGAGCGTTTCGGAAACTTCATCAGGAACGGACAGAGCATCGACATCGTTAACAAGGACGGCGGAACATTCTCCGAGCAGTCCTACAAGAATATTCCGTTCTACATCACGGATAACAATCTGGGTGTGTTCGTTAATCACTCTGAAGAGATCAATTTTGAAGTCGCTTCTGAGAATGTATCAAAGGTGCAGTTCTCAGTGCACGGTGAGTGCCTTGACTATTACCTCTTTGCAGGTGAGTCAATGAAGGAAGTCATAAAGCTCTACACGGGAATTACGGGTCGCGTCCCGAAGCTTCCTGACTGGTCGTTTGGTCTGTGGCTGTCGACGTCGTTCTCGACTGATTACGATGAGAAGACCGTGCTTTCTTTTGTCGACGGAATGCGTGACAGGGGTATCGATCTGTCGGTATTCCATTTTGACTGCTTCTGGATGAAGGACAGCCACTGGTGCAACTTCCTCTGGGACAGCGACATGTTCCCTGATCCGGCCGGTCTTATCGCAAAGCTTCATGACAGGGGACTTCATGTCTGCGTCTGGATCAATCCTTATATTGCGCAGCAGTCCGAGATCTTCGACGAGGCGGCAGCGAATGGTTATCTCATAAAGAAGACTGACGGAAGCGTATGGCAGACAGATCTCTGGCAGGCCGGTATGGGCATCGTGGACTTCACGAACAAGGATGCGGTCAGGTGGTATCAGGATAAGCTCAAGGCACTTCTTGATATCGGCGTCGATTGCTTCAAGACGGACTTCGGCGAGAGGATCCCTGTTGATGGTGTAGTTTTCGCTGACGGATCTGATCCTTTGAGAATGCATAACTTCTACACGTATCTTTATAACGAGGCTGTTTTCGAGCTGCTCGAAAAAGAGAGGGGCAGGGGAGAAGCCGTGCTCTTTGCAAGGAGCGCAACGGCAGGCTGCCAGAAGTTCCCTGTGCACTGGGGCGGCGACTGCCACTCGGACTATCCTTCGATGGAGCAGACGATAAGAGGCGGATTGTCTCTCATGTTGTCGGGTTTCTCGTACTGGAGCCACGACATCGGCGGATTCGAAGACAAGTCCACACCTGATGTTTACAAGCGCTGGGCGGCGTTTGGACTTTTGAGTTCGCACAGCAGACTTCACGGCAGTACATCTTATCGCGTGCCGTGGAACTACGACGAGGAGTCGGTCGATGTCTTAAGGCATTATGTCGATCTCAAAAAGGCGCTCATGCCTTACATTAACGAAGCGCGTTCGGAGGCTGAAACTTCGGGTTATCCCGTAATGCGTCCGATGGTTATTGAATTCCAGAACGACCCTGTGTGCGCATTTTTGGACAGACAGTATATGCTCGGCGATAAGGTGCTCGTTGCGCCTGTGTTCGATCCTGAAGGATGGGTAGAGTTCTATCTGCCTGAAGGTACTTGGGTCTCTGTAGACGGCAGTGATAAGCGCGTTGTTACGAGCGGAAAATTCTTCAGGGAAAAGCGCGGTTATCTTGAGATGCCGATATATATCAGGGGATAAGAATATGGAATTTGACGGAACACAGAAATTCATCGGCAAAGGCGCTCAGGCTGAAGTTGTGCTCTATCACGGATATGCTTACAAGATCTATCAGCAGTTTTATCCGACACAGTGGATCTTAAGCGAGGTACGGAACCAGGAAAAACTTAACAAGGGCGGATATACTCCGGTCAAATTTTATGACACTGACGACAAACGCATCATCAAGATGGATTATGTCGAAGGTGAACCTTTGGAGGTCCGTGCGAAAAACGGTGACCTGAAAGCTTTTGACATCCTTGCAGATGCATTTAAGACCATTCACGAGAAGCCTTGCAGAGATATACCGTATGATAGGTTAAATGGTGATATATCCTTCATGCTCAAAGGCGAAGAAAAAGAGCTCGCGTATAAATTTGAGGGTATATTCACAAAGAAATACGGCGAATGTATCTGTCATCGGGATCTTCATTTTCTGAACATAATGGCAGCTCCGGGAAGTGACGATTATACGGTAATAGACTGGGTCAATGCCAGAAAGACACCGTTCATTTTCGACTATGCACGCACCTATGTCATCTTCGACGAGTTCTCTAAGGAAGGACTTGAAATATATAAGCAAAGAGTTCTCCCGCAAATGTGGGCGCAGGGCGTGACAGAGGAAGATTTTGAGATGGCCGTAAAGGTCTGCTTGGCTTTAAGGAAAGCCGAGAAGACATTTGGTCAGAAAATATTCGGTTATAAAAAGGATCTGATGCCCAAACTGGAGGAGATGGGATTTACACTCTCTGAGATGTGGCGTGATGAGATAAGAGTTTATTCCGATACGGTTCCTTCAAAAGAAACCATAAAAAAGATACTTTCGCTTCTTACCTGCGAACAGGAACTGCAGTTCTGGGATAAGTTCTATGGTAAGCAGGGCAGAGAAATATCAAGATACGTGGACGTAATCGTCATGGGCGATTACGTTGCTTACCATTTCAGCGGCCACGGCTGGTCTTCGGGTTATTACAGGATGTCAATTGATGAGATGGCTGACCTGATAGTAAAGAGCTGGGAATATGGTGCAAACTTAAGTGACTACAGTTTTAAGAACTTCATCCTGATCGGGGCAAACCAAACATCAGACTGGTATATGGATGATTATCTTAAAGCAGGATACGAACCGGCAACATAACCGCCCGGCATTGTTAATTTAGCAACACTTTGTTTCCACATTGTTTGTTGTATGCATATCTTCCGGATGCTTAAATAAAACCATCAAAGGCAGACTACCCAGCCGATTATTTAAGAAAGAAGGTAACAGATATGTCAGAGATTAATGTAAACGAACTTAATAACATTGCAGGCGGCGCAGGCAACGATATTCCCGCAACTTATACGGTAGTTCCGGGCGATAATCTTTCCAAGATCGCAGCAAAGTTCAAGACAACATGGAAGAAGCTTTATGAGCTCAATAAGGACATGATCGACAGAGACGCAAAGGCTCACGGCGTTAAGTCCAATTTCCAGGATTACATTTATCCCGGTCAGGTTCTTAAGCTCAGATAAGTTAATCCGGGTACGGAAAACATTATTGCAGAAAGGAGGATGCAAGTACGCGTCCTCCTTTTTGTTGTATAATCAAAAAAGCGGCGGTAATTGATGCCGCTTTTGGTTTTGGGATAGATTATCGGATTAAGGGGAAAGATTATGTATTACAACAAGGATAATCCTCAGTGGCATTTAAGCCAGGACCAGTTCTTAAGCCGTGACGGGTATTACCAGATCGTCGGCGAATATAACGAACTTTGCAAGAGCATGCTCAGGGCGGATGTTCGTGATTTCAATTCGAAGTTTTACGGCGTAAAAGAATCCGGCACGGAAGAAGAACAAGCGGCAAAAAGGAAGAAGAACACCTTCGGCATCATCATCGTTATGCTGGTTTTTGCAGGGCTGGCAGCGGCACTTATCCTTAAGAAGATACTGATATTTGCGAGTGTCGTATGCCTTATCTTCCTTACAGTCGGAATCTCCATGATCGTATCCGGCAGAGGCGAGGCGGTAGAATCAACGAGCAAGGCGTATCTAAACAGGTTCATAGGCTCGGGAATCTCTTTAGCTTCTGTGCTGATACTGATCCTTATCTTTTTCAGAAACCGTTTTGAACAGGCGGAATTCTTTATCCTTCTTTTCGTGATCGTGTTCGGCATCGCCGGATTTGTACTGCTTGCCATAGGAATACTTAAGGCAGTGTCCGGCAAGACCGTTTATACGGAAGAGGTCAATGCAACATGTGCAGGCTATGTGCGTTATGTCAGCAGAAGTGAGGGCGAGCATCACAATATGCATACATATATTCATACCTCACCGCTGTTTAATTATTCTGTCGGCGGAGTTCAGTATGAAGCAGTCTGGGATGAGTTTGTAACCAAAGAAGATCTGGATATCGCATTGGGCCAGACGGTTCCCATTAAGATCGATCCCAGGCATCCCGAAAACATAATGTCACCTGTAATGACCAGCCCGGGCCTGCTCATTTTCCAGAGCGTTATGGCAATCCTTTTCATCGGAGTGGCAATAGGACTCGGCATCTATACTTTCAACGGCGGGGCAAAGGGCCTGACGGTCGAAACGCAGTGGAATCCCGTGATCGAGGAGATCAACGGCGTGACTGAAACCGAGACTAAGCCCACGGTCCTTCAGATAACCGATGAAATGATCGAGCAATACTATGCGGATAAGATCAACGGCAAGGAATGGTACTGTGAGATCGTTACCGTTTCGACGCTGCAGCATGCGGAAAAAGGCCAGATAATCGAGTTTACTGACAATACGTTCAATGCCGTTCTGTACCCCGGTAACAATGCGCCTCTGCCACCTGCGCAACTTGTAGTGTTCTATACGGTAGACGAAGATTTCGTTGAAGGCGGATACATGTACAAGAACATCTTCACCTCAGGTGAAGTGGGAGAGATTGAATACGTGGGATCTCACGGCGCTTACCAGGGCTGACCGGCATTTCATTTGACTTTGTTTTCATTTAGCGGTTTAATTTCAGCCGTTGCATATTTTTTGGGTAATAGGAGGATGCATATGGCATCAGATGTTAAGTTTGCGGTAAAAGACGCAGTAGGAAAGCAGTACCTTACACCTGTTTCGGTAAGCGAGGAGCTCCAGCAGGAATTCATAAAGAAATCCAGAAGCGCTTCATGGAAGCTTCTTCCGGTATCTATTATCGTCAGCGCAGTTGTTCTCGTAATACTGTTCCTGCTTATTTATTTCCTCAGATTTTTCGTTATCAGTGCGATCGGAATCTTCTGTATCATTTTCCCGTTCTATGCGGTATATAACATTTTCGCCACATCAAAAGCCATTAAGAATCAGGACTATGAATTCCTTTCAGGCGAGATCACAGGCAAGACAGATAACGGAAACTATCAGGTCTTAGGTCTTGAAGGCCACAACATTCCCGCTTTCATCGGCAAGAAGGATTACAACCCGGGCGAGAGAGTAATCGTCGCCAGACTTAACGACGAGCTCAACCTGATCTCAGAGAGCTGATTCACAATTTGTTTCGTTGCCATTAACTTTCAAAGTATTTATAATCTGAATTATCAGGTTATTTTTATTGATCGTTTAAAGAGGAAGTTATGGTAGCTACTGAGTACGTAGTTCAGAACTGGGCATTAATACTTGTTCTTTTGGGATTTACGGCATCCCTTATTTCGACGGTCTTCCTCGAAAAGAAGACCGTCATCCGTATGTATGCCCTGATAGCTGAGGCATTCATCCTCTCGATCCTGGTCTTCATCGAATTCTATCTGGCGGATTACAGTGAATACAGATTTGTCAGGACGGTTCTCATTGCAATCAGATACAGTACCACGCCGATCCTCATCGCACAGATAATCTTCACGATAATCAAGAGACAGAAGTGGTTCGTATTTATTCCTGCCATAGTCCTTACGATAATCGACTTCATATCGATCCCTACAGGCATAGTTTTCACGATCGATGAGACGGACACGATGGTGCGCGGACCGTTAGGACTCCTGCCTTACATCATGGTCGGTTTTTACTGCATATTCCTGCTTGTGCTCATGATAATGCACAGCTCAAAGCAGTCGACCGAGAGAGTGCCGATCATATTCTTCTGCTTCGCATTTTTCTCAGGC
Source organism: uncultured Saccharofermentans sp. (assembly GCA_905234715.1). Lineage (GTDB taxonomy): Bacteria > Bacillota > Clostridia > Saccharofermentanales > Saccharofermentanaceae > Saccharofermentans. The sequence continues at coordinate 10,546 of CAJOJI010000017.1, read as the reverse complement.
ATCATCCTTCCGTTCCTTATCGGAAAGGAATATGCCCAGCTCTTCTGCACGACGATTGCGATCTCGATGTTCGTATACTATGTTTTCTTGATCCTTCAGGTCACGAAAAAGGATCCTCTCACGGGACTTCTCAACCGTCAGGCATACTATGCCGACATCTCGAACGATCCTGAGGAAATATCCGCACTCATTTCGATCGACATGAACGGCCTTAAGACCATCAACGATACAGAGGGTCACAAAGCAGGCGACGTCGCCATATCAACGATCGCAGGATGCTTCCTCCGTGCCGCAAAGCGCAAGCAGCTGGTTTACAGAGTCGGCGGCGATGAATTCGTTGTCGTATGCCGCAAGGTCTCAGAAGAGGAAGTAATTGCACTTACAAAGCGCATCCATCAGCAGGTTGACGCCACCAGATACAGCTGCTCAGTCGGCTACAGTTATTCTCATGACGGCAAGAAGCCGATCGACGAACTCTTAAGCGAATCCGACGCCAACATGTACGCTGAAAAGCAGCAGTACTATAAAGAGAGCGGTAAGGCGCGCTAATTATTCAGTGTGAATCTGAGCACATATAATTTCGGGAGTATTCAGGTTTTCGTATGTACCTGTTTTCAGTTTGGTATAATTCATGCATCAGCAGATTTATAAGACTACGGGGATAACAGGAGGATACGAATGGCTGATGAGATTAATGAACAGGTGATCGAGAGGCTCAAAGACGGTGCGGGCCACATCATCGAAATGTTCAAGAGCGTGTTCAATACACCCAGGGGAATGGACGGAAGAAGAGCGCTTACATTTACTGCGGCGCTCGCAGGCCATGCGTGCCATCAGGCCGTAAAAGCTGAGCACGGCACCTTTGCTGTTGTTACCACCAACGACGGAAGAAACTTTTATTTCGGCGATGATTTAAACAAGTATCTGCTTGAGAATGATACGAATGTCGTGGGTCACTTCACGGCTGTTTCAGGAGTAGGCCATGAGACCGTTCTTCAGATAGTAAAGGACTGTGTGCTGGCGGTAGGAAAAGATGAGCATACCGTATGCGGATTTGATCCGGACATACTCTATAAAGAGATCAGCGAATGCTGGGACGGCATTTTCGAGAACATGACTTCCAAGTACTGCGAGAAGCCTTCGGAATGGCCGGTGCTTTTCGCCATCGTTGCGCAGAATATCCTTCAGATGTCCATCAAGGGCGGAGCGCCTAAAGACGAGGCAGGCATGGTTGCTATCGAGAGTGCTGTCTATATGTCGAAGATGGACTTTGATTCCGTAAAGAAGAAAGATAAAAAGCCGGCTGAGAAGACCAAAGCAAAAAAGAAATTAGTTTTCCCTTATGCATGTCTGCACGGCTTTATAGCGTCGATAATCTTCTTTTTCTTACCGGTAATCGCATTGGCCAGCCGCGACGTGAGGGAGAATCCTTCGGCCGGGATACTATATTCTGTTATCTCGATCCTGTTCCTGTTGTTCCCGCTCATTGCATGCATCGTAGGACTGGTCAGTGATAAAAAAGGAAAATACAGCAAGCTCGGAATTTTCGGAGTGATAATATCGGTCTCAGGAATATTTGCAGGCTTTGCTGTGATAATGCTTACGCTGATGGCGAAGTAACCGGAAGGACAAAACAACATGGGTGATGCGAAGGAAATTTGGGATCTGTACGACCGTGACGGGAAAAGGACCGGCGAGACTTTTGAAAGGAGTTTCGGCAGTTACCTGCTGATTCCCGAAGGCAAGTATCATCTCGTTGTGGATCTTCTTGTGATCCATTCTGACGGCACTTATCTGCTCACAAAGAGAAGCGATATTAAAGACGTCTATCCCGGATTCTGGGAAGCCAGTGCGGGCGGTTCCGCGTTAAGCGGTGAAGAGCCTTTGGAGGCAGCGAAAAGAGAGCTTTTCGAAGAGACGGGAATTACGGCAGACTCGCTTGAACTCGTTGACATATCGTTTAAGGACAGCAGTCATTCAATGTACTATTCATACCTTGCAAGAGTCAGCTGCGATAAGGACAGCATCGTTCTGCAGGAAGGCGAGACCACTGATTACAAGTGGCTGGGCAAAGAGGAATTCCTTGCGCATGTTGATTCGGAGGATTCCATGAAAGCCCACAACCTGAGGTATGAAAAATACATCAGCACATTAAGATAACGTTTAATCTTTTAAGCTTTTTACATTGATCCCCGTGATGAAGTATTTCTGGAAGAATGGGTAAGCTATTGCAACCGGAATTAATGTCAGGAGCGCTGCCGCACACACGGTCGAATAAGAGGTCGGACTATTGCACCCCGTGCCGTTGTACCACATCATCGAATTAAGATACTTCATCAGTTCGTATTGAGCCAGCGTGTACTGAGGATCAAATCTGTTGTAAAGCATTGCGTCGAACCAGGAGTTCCAGTGGTATACCGCGATGAACAGTCCTGTTGCAGCATAAACAGGTTTGCAGAGCGGTGAGATAATGCTCCAGAAGACCTTCATGTAATCGGCGCCTTCAAGCTGTGCAGCTTCTTCAAGCGAGTCGGGAATGCCCTTCATATAAGATCTTATGATGAATATGTTTGCAACGCTTACAAGGCTTGGAATGATATATACCCAGAAGCTGTTATACAGATACAGTTTTCTGCAGAGGATGTATGTCGGGATAAGGCCGGCTGATGCATACATTGCGAAGATCCAGAAAAAAGACAGCCAGGACTTAAACAGAAATCTTTTGCGGCTTAAGATGAATGAGAGCAATGCTGTTGCACCAAGTGAAGATACGGTGCCGATAATGGTCCTTAATGCAGTGGTCTTAAGTCCTACAGTAAATCCGCGATAGGAATCAAGAAGATCTTTATAGCTGTTGACAGACCACATGCGAGGGAGAAGATAGATCCCGCGACGTAATGCATCGTACTTATCATTGAATGAATACGCAACCATGTTGATGATCGGATATAAGATCACTATCGCAACCAGAACGAAAAATGCATATTTTAATATGCCTAAGATAACGGCGGCGGGTTCAGTCTTTTTCCTGCGCCTGATACTTTTTAAAGGAACACTTTCAGCATTAGCCATAGTCTTGTCCTCTGAATTGTCATCTCGAAAATCCCCACGTTGACATTTATAGGTTAGCACGCTGACAAAACCGCAAACAACGGACAAACTCTGACATTTATCCCATGAAATTAAAGACAATTAACGAATCGAAAAGATTAACTCATTTCTGGATGAGTTTTATCTGCAGCACCTGAACGGGACCGATGTCCATGACTTTATAGTCGTTTAATCCTTTACCCTTTTTCCAGATGAAGTGCGGGATGTTGATCGTCTCAACAGCTCTCCTGCTGATATCGGCGCAGTCAAGAAGGCTTATCAGTTCGGAGTAGCTCCTCTGTATGTCTGAAACGGAATCGTACATCTCCTGCGCCTTTTCGACGCTCATTCTGAGAAGATACGGATCGTCTTTGTTTGCGCCTAAAGAGAACAGTCTCATAAAGTCACGGTAGGTATAGAAGTTGAATCTGTTGGACTCAACGAACGAACCTGTATCGGTCAGGCCGAGGAAGAGGAGAGGCTCGCTCAAGTCTTTGCTTTCGGATGCGCACAGATCTATCATTCCGCCCTGGGTCGGTGCAACGATCTTAAGCTTATCGATCTGCTTTTCAGCCCAGTCTTCAGGCCAGTCGAAAGTAACGTCTTTGCAGTTCATGAATGCTGTCTCGTGAACCTTCGCACTTGATGAAGGCATCTTTACGGCGAACAGCGAAAAGCATCCGCCGAATGCGTAAGGACCGATCTCTTCTATGGAATGCGGAAGCTCAATGCCTTTAAGTTTTATGCATTCCGAGAATGCGTATCCGCCTATCTTTTTCATTGAGGATGAGAATACGACCTCACGCAGATTGCTGCATCCGACAAAGGCGTTGTCTTCGATCTCAGTTACCGAATACGGCAAATGGATTTCTGTTAATTCTTTGCGGTCTTCAAAAGCCCTGCTGCCGATAACTTTAATGTCGCCGGGAATGGTAACGGAGCGGGACGTGCCGTTGTATCTTTTAAGGATGCCGTCTTCAGTCTCGAACTCCTCGAGCGCGACTACTTCATTGGTAACTGTTTCCTGTGAAGTTACGATCTTTATATAGTTTTCGACGATGGCGTCTTTGACAACGAAAGGCTTGCCGCAGTAAGTGCAGATGGCTGCACTTTCATCCGGGTCGATCCTGAGCCCGGTCCCACATGAAGGACAATCTAACGGAATAACCGGCATATAACCTCTCGCATGATTTTTCTTCTATTTTATATAAATTTGTCTCAGGAATAAATCACCGCGTGAAAATCCGCTCGGCATTAAGGACTGACAATATGAAACAGGGATTATGTCACCCATAATCCCTGTCATCCCGGTCACTGATATTCTGAGATATCCTCTAAAGATATTGAATACTGATTTTCAACGTACGGTCCGTACTCGTCGTCATATCCGTAAGGATAATCCTCGTAGTAAACGTCGTAGGGATCGTACTCGTCTTCGTAATAGTATCCGTCATCGAAATAGTACTCATCGTAATCAGAGTAATATTCGTCGCATCCTTCATAAGGCTGGTTCCAGTAGTAGTCGTCATCAAAGCCGTAGTAAAAATCGTCGCTGCCTTCGTAGTAGCTGCTTGCACGTTCGGGATAGAGGCTTGAATCAAATGAGTGGTGACCGTCATCTATCTCATAGTCCGTGCAGAGGAAATACATGTCCGGGTGATCTCTGAAAACCGTGGCATCGCAGTGATACCAGAGTCCGTCGATCTGTACGAGATTCCAGAAGTGGCTGTTTGTTTCGACAGGGTATCTCTCAACCATGAGGTTGGGGATTCCGGCAATGTCGAGGAGCATTTTCGAGCATGCGAAATAAACATAGCAGTCGCCGCTTCTCTTCGTGAAGCCGTCGTAAGCAGCTTCCTCAAATGAATCGTAAGTGGTAAGCGACTGATAGGAAATGTTCGTGTGTACCCAGTTGAAGATCTCGTATGCGGTATTGATATCGTCACCGCACCAGAGGTTATCCATGATGCTTTCGGCGATCTCATATGCGGGACATGATTTGTCGTAAGAGGTGCGCTCTTCCGTGATCTCGAAAGCTTCCTCTTCATGCTTTTTGGACTTTCTTACAGAACTTTCTTTTGAATCGCCGTCCGAAAAGTATTCGTCTATCAGGCTCTCGGTGCATGCCTGTACGGTCTCGTTTTTAACAAGGAAAGATGCTGTAACGATTACTGATGCGGCGAGTAATGTGAAGACCACAACCTTGCCTGCGACGCCTTTCTTCCTGCGTTTTGCTACAGGCTTTTTTGCTGCTGCCTTTTTAACTTTCTTTGCAGCAACCTTTTTAGTCTTCTTTGCAACAGGCTTTTTCTTTACAGGTGCCGGAGTTACGGCCCTGGTGAGATCTGTGTACTCGCTGTTAGGAAACTCAGTAAAGTTTCCGCTGTGAACGCAGTTCGGAAACTCTGTAAAGCCGCCGTTCTGAACTGCGCCCGGAAACTCTGTGTAGCTTCCGTTCGAGAAGTCAGTGTAACTGCTGAAAGAATCGCCGTTATCTGAATTATACCAACCGTTAATACCCATTTTCGTGTGCCCCAAAATATAGTTTTATCGTGCGGAAACATGGCCTTTTGCCATCTGCTTCCGGATAAAGGGTATTACTGGGATTTTTCAAATAACCTTCAGTTTTGCATCAAAACGACATCAAGAATGAGTGAAATGATAGGTATCAGCAGCCGGGCCCTGGCGCACCGCACTCCATGCAGAACTTGCCTTTGCAGACGGCACCGCACTTATCACACTTCCATTCCTTGGGCTTCATGGCTCCGCATTCAGGACAGAACCAGCCCGTGATTCCTGTCTTGCCGCATGCTTTGCAGTTCCAGGTGCCTGGTGCGGGTTCTTCAGCGGGCTTTTCTTCAGGCTTGTTTGCGCTTGCAGCCTGCTGCTGTGCCATGGTATACATTATGCCCATCATGCCCGGCGCACCGAAAGGATTGGCCGGCGGTGCATCGAAAGGATAGTACTTCTTTGTATCTATCTGCGATGTCGAATCGAACTCAGAATTGGACGCAATGTAATTCAACAGTTCGAGCGTTTTGTCCGGATCTGTGAAGATCCTTTCCTTTGACTTTCCGAACTGGATGTAGCTTTCCCATTTGCCGGGTTCAACATATGCTTCGGCAGGGTTCTTGCAGAGCTCTCTGACCTTTTCCTTTATGTCGGGAATAAGGCTTGAAGGAACCACGTATTTGTTCTCGTTAAGGTCTTCTCTGATGATCACAAAAGATACGTCGTCCAATGTCCAGAAGTGGCTGGTCACGGTATCAGGGAACATGGTCCTTATAACTGCCGGAGGAGTATTATCCGGTCCGCAGTATATCTGATGGTAAATGGTCTTGAGTTCGAAATCTTCAGGCAGAACGGGATTGGGATAAAGGTGATTGATAAGTCCCCTCTGATCCAAAGGCTCGCCTATCTCATCTTTCAGATCATTTAGCATCTTCAGCATGAGCTCGTCATCGAAGTCATACCACACGGTCTTGAATGCTTCGTTTATCTGAACGACTGCAGCCGTCTGTTTGCCGTTAAGGTCAGATACCATCGGGAATAAGCCTTCATGGACTCCCGTGGTCTTTGCTAAGACTTCCTCTCTAAACTGTTCTGCTCTTTCTTTGGTGACGGCATAATTACTTTTCCCGCAAACCAGAAGATAAATGCCGTCGCCGACCGAGTTAAGGCGGTAATCGGGATTTATCGGCGTTCCTCCGCAAAGAGTCATTTCAAACTTATACTTCGGGAGATCCCTGTATGCAAAATAAACAGACATAAACGATACGCTCCTTTATTCCTATATCAGTGATTATATATCTAATTCCATAAGATTAATTATTCTTGATATAATTTATTTATCCGAATGGATAAGGGAACAGGATACTTTCAGGGATAACAGGAGGGAACCAAAGATGAAATGCGGTAACTGCGGCGGAACATTAAGATACGACATTGCCAGCTACGGCCTGGTATGTGATACATGCGGTACGGTAAGACGCCTTCACAGACCTGAGGAAGGCACGGTAATAGGCGAGTTCGATTTCGCGACTGCATTAAGAGGTTCCAATACCAACTGGGGTATTGTGAAAAAACTCGTTACCTGTAAGAGCTGCGGCGCGCAGCTGCTCAACGATTCCGACCAGATGTCAGGCATGTGCCCGTACTGCGGTTCGGCTGTCGTGCTTTCTGCAGAAGATGCCGACTGCGGTGTTGCCCCCAGCGGAATAATCCCTTTCACGCTCACCAAGGAACAGGTCGCCGAGAAGTTCTACAGATGGAACAAGTTTGCTTTCTGGTCGCCTGAGAAATTCCGGAGAGGAAAAGTCTTATCAGATCTCGTTCCTCTTTATGTTCCTTACTGGACTTTTGAAGCGGATGCCGTAACGACATACACCGGAAAGTTCGGCTACACGACCGGAATCGGCGATAACCAGACGACGAAAGTGTATCAGAAGGCAGGCATTGCCGAGGCGCACATAAGCGAATTCAATGTCTGCGCAAGCAGAAAGTTCTTTAACGACAAGATGCTGAATTCCGTAGTCTCATTCAAGAGCCGCGAGTGCCTGCCGTACACACCCGAAACACTGTCCGGCATGGCTGCAGAGATCTATACGATAGGCATCGACGAGGCATGGAACTATGCCAAGAACGCAGGCCTCAGAAACGAGATAATGGAATCTGCCCGCAAGCATGAAAATGCAGACAGCTGTTCAGACCTGATTTGTTCGACTGAGTACTACAACGTCAAATTCAAATATGTTCTTGTACCCGTCTATCTTGCAGGCTGCAAATACGGCGGCAAGATCTACAACGTCGTTGCGAGCGGCACAAACGGCAGAGGAAAATGCACCAGGCCGATATCCATTGCAAAGTTCATAACGGTCCCTCTGCTGTTCATAGCATATTTCATAATCGGCTCCATCCTGAATCTTGGATTCTGGTATTTCCAGATCGGGATCATGCTTCCGTTCCTGGCCATCGCCATCTTTGTCATTGCATTCATAGTCGCTTTCAGAAAGCAGAGAGAGGATGAAGCCAAGGAAAGAGAAGAGTATTATTCTGAGAAATGATTGTTAGCAAATACCCAAAAACTTTCGTGATTTGATGTTCAGGTGGGTATTTGCCCTTAAAGAATTAGCTTTCCATTAAAATTCACCTGAATTTAAGGGTATTTCTCCCAATGAGCTTGTTTTTCCCTTAAAACTTGTTAAAATTTAAGGGAAAAGTTCGGAGGTAAGGGTAAATGAGGGATTTTAATTATTCGCTTTTAAAAGAAAAGAAGTGGGATTCGGAAATACTGGGATACATCGCAGCTATATATAAAGAAGCCGGTAAACAGGAGATGTCTCTTAAACAAAGGCCTGAAGAACTGGAGAAACTAGTTGAGATTGCGAAGATCCAGAGTACTGAAGCATCCAATGCTATCGAAGGAATCGTAACGACGGATACCCGTATTAAGCAGCTTGTTGAAGAGAAGACTGCTCCAAGGAACAGTGATGAGCAGGAGATTGCCGGCTACAGGGATGTTCTCGGTATCATTCACGAGAGTTTTGAAGCCATTCCTTTGACGCAGAACTATATACTTCAGCTTCATAAGATCCTCTATAGTCACATGAATAATTCTGCTGCCGGGAAGACAAAGGCGGTGCAGAACTATATCAGTGCATCCTATGCGGATGGTCATACAGAAATATTGTTTACTCCGTTGGATCCTTTTGAGACGCCTAAAGCGCTGGACAGGTTATGTGAGGAATATAACAGAGTTATCGGGAATGGGGAAGTAGAGCCTCTTATTGCAATACCGGTCTTTATTCATGACTTCCTTTGCATCCATCCGTTCAATGACGGTAATGGACGAATGAGCAGGCTCCTTACGACGCTCCTGCTTTATAGAAGCGGTTTTTATATTGGAAAATATATTTCTCTGGAAGCAAAGATCGCTGAGCACAAGGATATCTATTACGATGCTCTTTTTGCATCGCAGGATAGCTGGCATGAAGGTAACGATGATCCGGTCCCTTTCATCAAATATTTCCTCAGCATACTGATTGCTGCATATAGAGATTTTGAAGACCGTTTTGCAATTGTTGAAGAAAAGAAACCGGCTTTGGAGAAAGTCAGGCTGGCTGCTCAAAACAAGATCGGAAAGTTTACCAAGCAGGATATCCATGAACTTTGCCCGTCACTCAGTATAAGTTCAATTGAAGGCGCACTTCGAAAACTGGTAGAGTCCGGTGAGTTAAAGCGTGAAGGTAACGGAAAGAGTACCTTCTACTACAGAACCCGGTAATACCGTATCGTGTACCCTTAAGGATTATTTAAGGACTATATAAGTCTTATCTAATTCATTATCTTTCCGTACCCGATAGAATTTGCTCATAACAAACGAACGCAAGTTAAAGGAGAAATGTTATGAGCAGAAAGTCATTGAGAAAGTTCGGTTCTAAAAAAGATATCGGCATGTCGCTTTTGTGGTATTGGATTAGCTATGTGGTAGTCACCTGGATCGGAATCGCGCACACGATATTCAACATCCTCGTTTTGCACATGGGTTCCATGGCACAGGGTCCGGGCTTGGGCGAAGGATACGAGATGACAAAGCCGTGGCATCCTCTCTATAACATAATCCTGTTTACCATCTTCGGTCTGCTTTACTTAAGAAAGGTTGAAGGTCCCACACTTAAGAAGGCAATGGCAACGGGCGCTTTGTGGTCAGGCATCAGCATCGTAATAGACCTTTTCGGATGGGTACTGATCAAGCATCCTTGGAGCCTTACTTTCAAGCAGTTCTATGTTGAATACCAGCCCTGGATCACACTCGTATATCTCGCAATGTTCATCGCACCCGTGATCAGCTACGGCATCCTGAAGCTTAAGGACAGGAAAAAATCCTTTGCGGCTATTGCGGCATAAAATCCATAAAACAGTAGGCAAATACACCCCGTTTTTCACGACGGGGTGTTATAATTTTTTTGCGGATAGGAATTGGGCGACATAGGATAGAGGAATCTTCAAATGGCAGAATTAAAGAGCTATTCGTGTCCGAAGTGCGGAGGCTTTCTGGACGTTGACCGCGATCAGGATACGTTTGACTGTCCCTTTTGCGGCGCAGGTTTTAATGTTCTTGATTTCCACAGGGATGATCTTCTTGAGGAAGCAAGAAAGCAGGTCTACGACGGACATGTTTTCCTGATCGCTGTAAATGAGAAGTGGTACAATGCTTTGCAAAGTTGGGAATACCCCTTCTATCCGATGCAGTCTGAAGCCTATAGAGTCATTGCAATGAAAAACGGTCTCCTTGATGCTGATGTCGATGATTTCATCCGTGATCCTTCGCCGAATATAAGAGGAGATTATAATCCTGTGGCTATTTACCAGCTTGTGACTGATATTTATAAATCTCCAAAATGAATATATCATATCGGCTCTTTAAGGGCACTAGCCTTATGCCTCTACCTGATAT
>CAJOJI010000016.1 GCA_905234715.1 uncultured Saccharofermentans sp. | reverse complement strand
GACGACGCGGCGGTGCTGCATCTGGAACCGGAAATACAGGATGGCAAGTTTGAAGACGCTGATCTCGAAAACGATTCATACGATCTTATATTTTCCGCAACAGCATTCCACTGGGTTCCTGAAGAAATCGGTTATCCCAAGGTTTTTTCTGCTCTGAAGAAAGGTGGAGCATTTGCAAGATTTGCGAACCGCCCGCGCAACAGCCAGGATGATCCTGAACTTGCTTCCGAGATAGATGCTCTCTATAACGACTACTACAACAAGGCCTACGACATCAAGTCAGGTACAAAGAAGTGGTTTACTGAAGAGAAGGCAAAAGAGATCTCTCAGATTCCTGCAAAATACGGATTTACGGATATTCAATATAAACTGTTCTACCGTGAAAGAGTATTTACCGCAGATGAATATATCCAGCTTCTCGGAACCTACTCGGATCACATAGCGATCGAGGAGAAGATAAGAAATGAATTCTTCTCAAAGATAGCAGATGCGATAAACCGTCATGGCGGAAAGATCACAATTAGCGACACCATGGATCTTGAACTCGCAAGGAAATAAGATCAGGCGTATGTTGCTTTGCAGCCGTGAAGGAAAGATACGAGGAGATTATTGAACTCGTTGTACTTTTCGATGCTGCATACATGACCGCACTTCTCGATGAAGTACAAAGATGCGTCGCTGATCATCTTCTGTGTTCTCTTTACGCTGTTAACGAAGAAGTAATCCTCTCTTCCGGAAATGAACATAACGGGAAGATGGTTTTCCTTGATCGATGTCAGGTATTCCTTTAACTTGAACTGTGTTCTGAAGAGCTCAGTGAGCCACATTCTGAAAGCGACAGACTTCATCTTAACTGATTCTCTAACGAAGATGTCTCTGGACTTCTTATGGTTCTTTCTGGGCATCATGATATTTGCGAAGAGGGGATAGAAGAACTTCTTAGGTACGATATACTTCATTCCTTCAACGAATGCCAGAAGTGACTTGAAGCCGAGGTTCATGTTGAGAACGAAACCTGCGAGTACGATGGACTTAACCTTCTCTTTGTAAAGATAAGCGAATTCCATTGCAACGAGTGTTCCCAAAGACAGTGATACAACGTGGACCTTCTCGATGTTCTCATATTCAAGAACTTCATTGATCTCAGATGCGGATCTTGTAAGGAGACGTCTTCTCTTTTCGAAAGAAGAACCGCCGTGGCCTTCAAGGTCAACTGCTATTACGTTGTAATCTTTCAGATCATTGATCTGATACTTCCAGGTATTGATGCTTCCGCCTAAACCGTGGATAAGTAATACCCATTCTTCTGAATTGTTGTTATATATCTTGTAATTCATCTTATTTACCTCTTTTTAGCAGAACATTCCGAAATATCTTTCAGATAAACCGACCGGTCCTCCTGGCATCATATTAACTCCCTCCTGTATTTCCAAATATATGTGTTTGGGGCAAATGTGAGGTAAAGCTTTGATAATCAAAGTAAATTCATAAATCAGTAATAATTGCGTTATAGATTGATAATCTCCACACTCTGGTATGAATAATTCAACGGCCTTTCGGGTGCAACAATAATCTGATCATGACTGTATTTATTGCAGAACGACATAAAAGGAGAACGAAAATGAAAAGTTTGATCAGAAAGATAGCATGTGCGGTAATGGCATTAACACTCATCGCGGGAGTGTTTACCGGATGCTCAAAGGGGGATACAACGTTTGCTCTTAATAACAGCATTTCTTTGAAAGAACAGAACGGATCACTTCCTGAAACGGGAACAGTAGGTGATATCGAGTACACGATACATCAAGTTGAACATTATAACGCCAATATGGATAAATGCGGCTACTATATCGATATGCTCGAGCAGCTTGATTCACCTTACTTTGTAGTTATTACTTCAGGTACCAAGACAACAGAAGGTGCAGAGCTTAAGATCGTAGATATGGGTATGGATGGAAATACGCTTCAGATACTTGTTGAAGAAAAAGATGCTACAGGATTATCTTTCACTTCGCCATACGCACCCACATGTATGGTTGAGTTGGACCACATGCCCGGTGACATTCAGATCCACAGCACATCAGGCAAGGAATTTAAGTAAATTACTCCGGATTAAGAAATTGCCCATAATTGTAAAAGTGCTTGTACCGTTAATGCGGTGCAGGCATTTTTAGTTATAATATAAAAAATACTTAACAGCTTATCTGGATCAGAAAGGGGAAACATGGGATTTATAAGCAATGTCACCGGTGTTATATCGGACTCGATAAATTCAGAACTCCAGGACCAGTATCTCGAATCGTTCAGAGCGGATTCTCTCGGTCAGGACAGATTGGTTGAGCGCATTTACCGCCAGAACTCCAGAGGTTTTAACCAGGGCAACAGCGAGATCATCTCTGCCGGATCCAAGGTTCTCGTTCCCGAAGGCGTATATGCTCTCATGATCGACAACGGACAGATCGTCGACACTGTTTCAGAACCCGGCCTGTATACATGGGAAAACTCGTCTTCCAAATCCGTTTTATCAGGAGGCGTTAAAGGCGTCATGGAAGATGCTTTTGACCGCTTCAGATTTGCTGGGGAGATCACGAAAAGCCAGAAGATTTACTTCGTCAACAAACTCGAGATAATGAACCAGACATGCAATAAATACATTACTGTTCCTTATCCCGACCCGGTATACGGAAACCTGTATTTTAAATTCCGGATAATGTTCTCATTTAAGATCATCGATCCTGTAAGGTTCTTTAAGTGCACCGGAAAGGATACAAAAACGAGTGATTTTATGGGGACGGAATACAGTCCCAAAATACCGTTTTTGGAAGTTCAGGATCACATGGAGGAAGCACTTAATCTATGTGCTACCCGTGACAAAGTTCCTTTCCCGCAGCTTCTTTCGAATAAGACCAAATTAAAAGATGCGGTTAATGAAGCAGTTGCGAAGAAGTGGATCGAGCGCCGCGGAATGGTTGTCGAGTCTATTGCATTGGTAAATCTCACGCTTGATGAGGCTTCAAGAAAACGTGTCGAACAGTTTGATTTTGCAAAGATACTTGCTGACGATCCTGCTGCTCTTCAGGCAATGATTGCATTAGGACTTACAGAAGCAGCGCAGTCTGCTGCATCAAATCCTGCCGGAACCGGCGTAGGGTTTGCAGGTCTGGGCATGGCAGGTGATGTTGCTGACAACCCGATTACAAGCATGCCTTTCACTGCAGCACAAAACATCACAGGTCCGGATTCCTGTCCATTTTGCGGAACGCAACTTCCTTTGCAAAAGCCGTTGGAATTCTGTCCGGCGTGCAATGCAAATATTAGATCGTATTATTCAGGCTGATTATATTTTTACAGGTACTTAAGATGAATGAGAATGGTCAAAAAATAAGTAAGTTATGCGTTGTAGGATTGATACTTTCGATATTGTCGGCTGTATTGTTTTGGGGCGGAAACATATTGAGTTATATAGTTGATCGTGATGTCACATCATTAGTTACATATGTCTTTATTATTCCATCATTTGTTTTGCCAGTTCTCGGTCTTATTCTTTCGATAGCGGGATTAAATAGTGCTAAAAGGAAAGGGAAGAGAGGATCTGCTGTCGGAGTTACAGGAATTGTACTCTCTGCCTTGGAAATCTTTCTTTTAGTTTTCTGCTTTGTCTTTTTGAATAATTATCTGAAAAAGGCAAATACAACACCTCCTGATTACACTATACAGCCACATAATTCAAATGTTGAATCCGTCGAATCGATTTTTGATTCATATAATATATTGGCTGATAATACCGAATCAACGGCTGCAACCTGAGTTTACAAACTATAGAAAAAGGATAGAACAGTTATGGAATTTATGAGCGGTGAAGACTTTTTACTCGGTTTGATGCAACTTCATAATGAAGCTGAAAATGCACCATGGGCTATAAAAGAACATGATCTTCCCAAAGGTCACTGGAGAAGAGTTATAGATCCTAACGGGGAGGCTTTCTGCGTTATTATCACTGACAATTTTGTAATCGGTGTTAAGACCGGCCGTGTAATCTTTCTGGATAAGAAAACCAAGAAGAGACTTGATCCGATAATGGGTTTTCATCATCTTGTTACGGGAGATGTAAAGCCTGATGAATCTGAGTTGGCAGTTCTCGAAAACGGAAAGTGCTTCCATATTATTTCTCTTAAAACATTTGAAGTGGTTAAGAAGGTCAGCGTTCCAAGAACTTTCTATTCAAGTGATTCATACTGCACCTATTCTGAGGATGGAAAAACGCTAACGGTTCCGATTACTAAATACGATTACGATAAGCGCGAATATGTTCACATGCATTGCGAATATGAGACAGAGAATTACACACTGATAAGTAAGAAAGAAGTTTCACTGAAGGAAATGGACCGGTGGTAAGATTTCCGAATTGAAAATAAAAAAAGCGACTGGAATTTTCCAGTCGTTTTTGTTGTTGGATTTGTTCGAGTGCTGCAACATAAACTGCTGTTGTTCTGTATTTAAGTTAAGAATACTTGCAGTTATTGCATCAAGCCTGGGGGGGGAACATATGGACACAGTATTTGAACAGAGACGATCGTTGATATTAAAAACGTTTTCAGCAATAGCAGTAGCATTAATATTCATCAGCATCTTTTCGCGTACGGTTTCTGCTGACATGGGACCTAAGAGTTCAATAAAAATCAGCATTACGAATCCTCCGTCAGAGCCCTATTATGTTTCACTTCTTATACCGGGTACACTTCCTGAAGATCCCTATGATTACTATCATACTTATTTTGATGTCCTTGAAGATGATGAAAATATAAAAGATATATTTTTAACCTTCGAAGCGGATGGTTATGTTCTGTATAGTCATCTTGCCGGTGAATATAGAATATATTATTCAGAGGAAATTACTGACAGTATTCATTACGGTGGTGATGTGCCTTTACCTGTAAAGGTTATGGTTGTGACCAAGAGCGGGGAGGTGAAGGTCAGCAATGAACTGGATACGAGAGGATTCCATGCTGAGGCTATATATGATTATTCCTCGAACACTTTGACGGAAGTGAATTATGCTTCGAATTTCATTGAAGACCTTGCTATAGAATCTTTGTTTTGCTTCGGTTCTACTCTTTTTATTGAGGGTATAGTTCTTCTTTGTTTCGGCTTGTTCAGGAAAAAGAATCTTTTAAGATTCCTCGTTGCAAATCTCATTACTCAGACACTTCTTTTTATTTTTAATGCTGCATACTGCATCATTGTGCCTAACTGGAGTAAATATTTTATCTCATGGCTAATAGTTGAGGTGTTGATCACAGTAATCGAGCTTTTAATCTACTTTAAAAAATTTGTAAAGAAAGGCGGTACTGTTTCCGTCGGAAGAAATATAGCTTACGTAATAACAGCAAATGTTATAAGCGCCTTCATAGATATTCCTATAGTTTTCATATCTTATCTCTTGGATCTGAGGCTTTTATTTCACAGATAGGCAAATTAAAAACGACTGGAATTTTCCAGTCGTTTTTTGAGTTTTGGTGGAGATGAGGAGAATCGAACTCCTGTCCGAAACCTCTTCCTCCGGGACAATCTCCGGGTGCAGTCAGTAGTTGGATTATTCCAATTCCCGCGTCATCTGCTGACAGATTGCGGTTCCTGTAGCTTCATGAAGATTAAAGTCACTATCCGGCGCAAAGCTTAGCCGGCAGGACTGCCTGCTTAACCTCTCTCAGGCGAGGTCTTCGGTGTACGTACACCCTCGTGAGAAGATACACAAGGGGACGGTAGCCTTAGGCTGCTACGAGCTCTGTGTCGTTTGCAATTACTTGCAATTCCTCGTTTATTAAAGAGGCCAACGAGGATCCTCTACCCGCTTTCCCGACCTCAGAAGCCCCGTCGAAACCGGTACATCCCCAGATCTGAAAGAAATTGCTCCGGTCATGACACATATGACCGAAGCAATATAGCTTACGCGTGATTATACAATCTCTGCGGTTAAATTCAAGTCTCGTCGTCGAAATTGAGATCCTTTGTAACGTCGTAGGGTTCAAAGCTCTGGCTGATGATGTCCTGAGTTTCCTTGAGTTCCTGAGCGTCTGCCTCATCATCGGAAATGTAGGGAGCAGGCTCTTCGACGGTTTCTGCATAACCTGTATTGTAGGGATCAAGACCGTCGTACTTCTTATAAGGATTATTCAGAACTTCAAGACCGCAGTAATAGCACTTTGAAGTAAAGAGCTTATTCTCCATCTTCTGGAGACCTTTGCCGCAGTTAGGGCATGTCTTTACATTCTTATAGTCTTTTCTATTGGCAAGGAGGGAAGCTTCTGTCAAAGCTTTATCAAACTCTTCGTTTGTAGCGCCCTTTTCCTTAAGCATGATCCAGAAAGCGTGAATGAGACAGGACTGTTTTTCTACCAAGCGCTTAAGCTCTTCAACTTCTTTGAGCGACTGGTATTCGCTCTTGATCTCGCCCTCTTTGGCTCCGTTTTTCATATCACGAAGAAGAGCGTCTGCGTCGTTAACGTTCTTGAGCTTGGCCATATCCTTCATTAACATGGGATCGATGTCTGACATAATAACTTACCTCCTCAATAATAATTGTTTGCTTCAATACATTTAATATATCAAACTTTTCGGGTTTTCCATCGCGAAAAAGCAATGTTAACAAATTACTCTGCGAGGAACTGGGAAACGGCTACAGCGACGTTATAGGCGGTCTCTTCCTGATTAAGAACTGCATCGTCTTCGCTGTTGGAAAGATAGCCTACGACAAGCTGATAAGATCTTATCGAATCAGCGTGATTAAGACCCGTGTACATGTTCGATTGTACGGAGCCTAAAGAGGGAAGACCGATGGCTTCCGCAACGGCATCAGCAAGATCTTCTCCGCTGGAAGATGCGCTTGAAGAATACTTGCCTGTTGAAGGCACATAAACCTTTACTCCGCTGATCTCGCTGTCGGGTGCAGCATCTGCATGGATCCTTATGAAATAATCGGCATTGTTATCGACTGCAATCTGAGCTCTTTCGATGTTAGAGATGTCCACATCGTTTTCGGTTCTTGTAAGGATGACTTCAGCACCGCAGCCTTCAAGATAACTCTTGAGTACCATTGCGTATTCGAGTGTGAGTTCGTATTCGTTTACTCCGCTGCTGACACCAACGGCGCCTGATGTTGCGCGTTCCTTTTCAGCGGTGGTGCCGGGAATGGATTCCTCGAGTTCCGTATCAGGATTCTGCTGGTGACCCGGGTCGATAACTATAACGAGACCTGAAAGATCAGGGTGGTCGTCTGCGAGCGGAACCGGAGTCGGTGTGGGTGACGGCGGAACGGGCGTGGGAGTATCCGTCGGGAACTGCATGGGTTCAGATCCCATGATGTTGCTTCCGTCTGGTGTAGTATCGAATGTTTCAGACGGCGGCATACCGAGCATCTCGTTGAACTTGCTGTCGATCCTCTGTTTATTAAAAGCATAAATGAAATAACAAACACCTACAATAAAGAGTGCAACGAGTATTCCGAGGATAACGCTCTGTGCGGCGTTCTTCTTGGGAGCCGGTTTCTTTTCTTCGATATAATACTTCTTATTAAAGTCGGTGATAAAGTTTTCTCTTTCTTCGGCCGGCAGTGAATGAAGGCGCTTATATAAGAACTTCCTTTTATCTTCGGGAAGCTTTTCTAGTATCTGTTTGAATTTGGAAAGTTCGTCCTGCTGTGACATATATTCCTCCGTCAAAGAAGATAATAACATTCTTTATTAAATGGACAAAACGGTTCTATTTGAGTGAAATTTTAGGCAATCGGAATTATTTAAGATTTAGTATTGAACAATAAACAGTAGTGTGCTATAAATGGTAGTGACGGCGGGGCGCTAAGGAATAGGGGGCGCCCCATAGCCCGTCAAATCGGAATGAAAGGGGTATTGCCAATGAACAGCCAAATCAAGAAGGGCATTCTCGATTTGTGCGTGCTGGCGTTGCTGGAGAAGGGTGACAGTTACGGTTACGATCTCGCAGGAAACCTCGCACGCAAAGTCGAAGTAGCAGACGGCACGGTATATCCGATACTGCGAAAGCTTGCTTCTGAAGGTGTGGTATCAACTTACCTGCAGGAATCTCAAAACGGACCGCCGCGTAAGTACTATCACCTCACCGAAGCCGGACGTAACAAATTGAACGCTGACCGGGATGAGTGGTTGAAGTTCTGCGGGGAAGTAAACGATATTCTCAGCAAGGAGACTGGAGGAAAAGCCGATGAATAAAACGGAATATGTTACAAAGCTCACCAATGAATTGGGGCACATGCCCTATGGTGATGTAAAAGACATCATCCAATCTATTGAAGAGCATTTTGATGAAGGAATAAGTGAAGGCAGAAGTGAAGATGAGATCGCTGCAAGCCTTGGTGATCCCAAGGAACTGGCAGCTGAATTCAAGGACGGCGTTAAGTTTAAGCAGATAATGAAAAAGCGCAAGATGTCCGATAACTTCAAGGGACCTGACGGAAGAGGAAGGATCTTCGTAATCGTATTCAACGCTTTCGTAGGCATCGAGTGCTGGCTCATTCTCCTTTTCGCGATCATTGCAGCATTCTGCTGTCTAGCAGCTGATCTCGCATTTATCGGACTTATCGTTGCTGGATTGATCACCGGTGTGCTGACAGAGTTCATCGTACCGTTTATCTTCCTCATCCTTACAATGATCTGTGTTGCAGTCTTCCTTGTTGCATTGCTGATCCTCGGCATCAAGTACTATGCAAAGGGACTGAAGTCTTACATCAGATGGAACAAGAACGTATGGAATTACGGCTTAGGGGAGGACTAAACAATGGAAAAGAAAGATATTAAATTATTGATCACAGGTGGCATTGCCCTTTTTCTGGCTTGCTTTCTGGGCATTATTACGATTGTTCTGTTCGCTGTCAAGCTTGGCGGCAAGGCTATGGAATATGACTGGGAAGGCGCTTTCAGCCAGGTTACGGAAGAAGTCCAGGGCCTTGGAGATTAAGTAAAAATTTATCAGTAAGTTTTTGGGATAGGGATAGGTTTGAGGCTGTCTTGATATAATAAGGCAGCCTCAACAATTTTAAGCCGGAGATAATTCATGAATAGTGAAAATGAACTTGAATCGAGGATCGATGAGGTCCTCAAGGCGGAGAAGGAAAACAAGATCCCCCGCATGACCAAACAAGACTACATCATCGCGGCAGTCATTACAGCAGTATCCCTTCTGGGAATTATAGGAGGATTCTTTCTGTGAGCCGTAAACATGATGTCAACAAAGAAATAGAGAACGAGGTGTACTGCGGTACATTGCCCGTTCTTCCCAAAGAGCGAAAATACGGATTCATGGATGCGCTTCTCGTCTTATCGGGATACTGCATCGCAACATGGAGTTACACGCAGGGCTCTTACCTCGCAACACTTGTCGGATTTAAACAGCTCCTGATCGGAGCATTCCTCGCAGCGATATTCATGCTGATGGTATACCAGCTTCCGGTAATCATGTCGGTAAGATACGGTATCGATATCTGGATATGGCTTCGAAGCGTGTTCGGACCAAAAGGAAATAAGATAGTTACGATAATAATCATTCTCGTAAACTTCCCGTGGTATGCGGTGTGCTGTGAGCTTTTCGCAGATTCGATGGAAAACCTCTTGGGCCTTTTTGGAATCCAGTTGTTTAACGGTGCGCATTTGGTGTTAAGCCTTTCATGCGTAATCGTCGGAACCATCATCGCTCTTCGCGGCGTAGGTACTATCACGTGGACAACGAGAATACTCGTTCCTTTGCTCCTGCTCGTCGGCGTTGCCGTAGTCGTCGTAGGATTCACATCCGTTCCTATGGATGTTATCTGGAACTACCAGCCGCAGCTTGCAGGCGATGCTGATAAGACTGTTAATTACGTTCTTAACATTGAAGCAAACTTCGCATTCGTAATTACTCTTGTCGGAGGCATGGCGGAAGTTCCGCGTCTGTGCAAATCAGAAAAGTCGGGTTACTACGCAGGTGTTCTTGGACAGGGCGCAGCAGGCTCTTTCTTCGTAGTCGTCGGTGCTGTCATGGCTATCGCAATGCAGTATGTAACAGGACAGATGGTCGATGACCCGACTCTCATGATGGCCACGCTTTCGGCGCCGATCCTCGGATTGTCTTCGCTCCTTCTCGTTGCTTTCGCAA
This sequence comes from uncultured Saccharofermentans sp., assembly GCA_905234715.1. GTDB lineage: Bacteria > Bacillota > Clostridia > Saccharofermentanales > Saccharofermentanaceae > Saccharofermentans. The sequence continues at coordinate 13,387 of CAJOJI010000016.1, read as the reverse complement.
ACATAGGAACACAGGCAGTCGGATCTTACATCTACGGCGTTATGCTCAAATCCACATTCAAGAAGATCTCATATAAGACTCTTGTTCTGGTGTTGGGAGTGTATGTAGCCCTTCTCTGTGTATGGGGAAAGATCACCGAATACTTCGGAAGCTTCTTAACGATCGGCGCATGCGTATATGCTCCTCTTGCAGCTCTGCTCTTCGTTGATTTCTTCCTTATCAGAAAGCAGAAGATCGATCTTAAGAGTGCATATGAACTTCCCGGTCATAATGCTTATCAGTATTCCAAGGGCTTTAACATCGTCGGAATCATCTGCCTTGCATTGGGCTTCGGATTTACGCTCCTGATCTACGATCCGATCCAGGGAATAATACACAATAAGATATTGTTCATGCTGACTCCTACGCTGGCATCGTTTATCTTCACGGGAGTCCTTTATCTGCTCTTAAGCAAGATACCGGGAATCCGCCGATATATCAGAAGAGATACGTATGCAAGTCCTGACAAGAGACCTTTTGACAGGGCGAAGGTACCGCCGAGACAGAATATCTTTTTCCTGCCTCTGATGTGGCTTCTTTGCAAGATGGCCGTATCACCTTATAAGCTCAAGGTCGACAAGCACAACATGGAAGGCATTAAGCCGCCGTTCCTTGTTTACGGATCGCATAACTCCTTTATGGATTTTTATGTAACTCCGCTCGCTTTAAAGCCTTACCGCGCAAACTATATCTCAGAGCTTGAAGGATTCGAAAATTTCGGCGAATGGATCTACCGCCAGGCAGGATGCCTCGGTACCCGTAAGTTCATTAACGACCAGTCTCTCATCAGAAACATCGCAAGGGTAATCAAGCGCGGCGACATTATGGTTATCTATCCTGAGGCAAGATATGCGAATGTCGGAACGAATTCACACCTGACGCCATCGATCGCTAAGCTTGCCAAGATGCTCAAGGTTCCTGTAGTAACACTCAACATGCAGGGCAACTATCTGCAGCAGCCTATCTGGAATCTTAAGGAGCGTAAAGGTGCAAGACTTCATGCCGATCTTAAGTGCGTAGTTACTGCAGAAGAGATCGGCAAGCTCTCAGTCGACGAGATTCTCGGCCGCATCTCTAAAGAACTTACTTATGATGAATATAAGTACCAGCTCGAAAACAAGATCGTTATAAACGACGAGTGGAGGGCAGAGGGCCTTCATTATCCTCTCTATAAGTGCAGGAAGTGCGGTAAGGATTTTGCCATGACTTCTTCAGGCAGCAGGATCACATGCAAGCACTGCGGCGATTCTTATGAGATGGACGAATACGGTCAGCTTCACTCTTTGTCAGGCGAGACTATACATATACCTGACTGGTATGAGTGGCAGAGAGGGTTTGTCCATGAAGAGATCCGTGAGGGCAGGTATAAGCTCGACATTCCGGTAAGGATAGAGGCTCTGCCTAATGCTGTTAACTTCGTTGACTGTGGTATAGGAAGACTTATTCAGGACAACGAGGGCTTTTCGCTGGAGTTCGATAACTACAGGACGGAGAAGCATGAGACATTGAAGTTCCCTGCAAAGTCGATGGTATCGCTCCATACCGAATACGATTACAGGGGCAAGTACGGACCGTGCGTCACTTTGTCCACATACGATGACACGTTCTTTATCTATCCGACGGAAGAGAGCAGGGATGTGTTCAATCCGACAAAGATCCAGTTTGCGACAGAGTTCCTCGGCGGGTTGTATTCATAAATATACTTTTTCTGCCAAATTTCAGTTTAGTTTTCAGTTAATAACAGAACTCTTAACTGAAAAAAGCCACACAGATTATAAAAGTTCAGTTTGTTTTTCAGTTAGTAACTGAATTTTAAACTGAACTTTTTGTTTTAGCTTTTCAAAAATGATTATGCTTCGAAGTTTGTCTCGGGATCCCAGTATAGATCTTCGTGCTTGTGCATCCATGCGGAGAGCGCTTCGGTCATCTTGTGGGCATCGTTGTCGAAATCCTCGCCGTGGAGAGGTTCGCCGACATAGATCCTGATCTTGCGGCGGTGGAATCCGTTGAGCGGGTGGGGCTTCTTGGAAGTTCTCGGCCAGATTTGATATGCGCCTGCGATATAGACGGGAACCATGGGAACGCCTGCCTTGATAGCAAGGTATGCAGCGCCGTCCTTCATCTCGGCAAGCTTACCGGTGTGTGAACGGGTTCCTTCAGGGAAGACAAAGCAGATATTTCCTTTCTCGACTTCCTTCTTAGCCTTGATGAGACCTCTTACGGGGTTGCCGTAACGGTCTACGGCGATTCCTCTGCCGACTCTCATGATGAGACGGCCGAGTTTGCCGTGGTTGGTCTCAAGGTCGGAAGCTGCAAGGCAGCACATATATTTAAAATGTCCCTTGGGGAGATAATCGATGATGAGTACGCCGTCCGGATAACTCTGGTGGTTGGAAGCGACGACATAAGGATTGTTCTTAGGGAAATTCTCTCTGCCGATACATTTCATGTCGCAGAGGATATGGGTCAAGAGGAGGAAGCCGTTCTTGGCTACCACGTCCCAAAAACCTCTTTTGGTAGGATACTTCTCGTCAAGATGCTTATGGTGGTCTGCCTTCGACATAGCAGGCTCAGCGGCCTGTTTTACAGTATCTTCGGTCTTAATATTCTCTTCAGACATATAATCTCCTGAATCATTTCTGTCTTAAATACGCACATATTATACTCATAAATGGTATTTTAGCGAATTATTGCGTTTTTGTTATCAAGTATGATATATTTTTTTAGTTGCGCATGCTTTTACATTTAGTAAAGGGCATTGCCGGTGGAGGTAATAGATATGGAACCTGTACAGGGTACGGCGGTTTTTAAAGCTGAGAAGTTTACGGACTTAAGAGATCTTGTTGTCCGCACATGTGCCAAGTACTCTGAACTCGATGCCTTTATCTTCAGACGTTCCCCCAAGCTCTCGGAGGTTCACAGAAGCTTTTTCGAGTACGGGAACGATATCAAGGGCCTCGCAACATATATCCTTAACAGCGAATATGCAGGACAGAGACTTGCCGTAGTAGGCGAGAATGCTTACGAGTGGTTTGTCTCATATAATGCCATCCTGTCTTCAGGCGCCGTCGGCGTTCCTTTGGACAGAGCGCTCCCTGAGGATGAGCTTATCCAGCTCCTCGTAAGATCAAGATCCAGACTTATCTTTTACCATCACAGACATCACAAGATGATGCTGTCGATCGCAGCCAAGATCAAGTCCGGCGAGCTCGATATCCCGCTCGATAAATTCGTTATCTTCTATAAGGACGGACTTTCAGGCAAGACAAAGGACGATACCTGGCCGGAAGATGACGACCGTTTCGTCGATATCTATGACCTCATTAAAGAAGGTAATGTCTTTGTTGAGGCCGGCGACACCAAGTTCATGGATACTCCGATCGATGTCAATGCGGCAAAGATCATTCTCTTTACTTCTGGTACGACTTCGATGAGTAAGGGCGTTCTGCTCTCTCATAACAACATCGTATCCAACGTATATGCTATTTCACAGACTCTTGATGTAAGAAGAGGAGACAGAGCATTCTCTATCCTTCCTTTGCATCATACATTCGAAAATACATGCGACTTCTTCATCCTCTCCTGCGGTGCGTGCATCTGCATGTGCGACGGCTTGAGATACATCGTTAAGAATATGGAGGAATGGAAGCCGGATGTATGTATTTCCGTTCCGCTTCTTTTCGAGAACATATACGAGAAGATCGAAGACGGTATCAAGGCTTCAGGCAAGGAAAGGATCATTGCAATCGCAAGACCCGTTACAAGGTTCCTTAAGAAGTGCGGTATCGACGTAAGACGCAACGTCTTCAAGGATATCCTTGATAAGCTCGGCGGAAACTTCCGTATGATCGTCATCGGCGGCGCCGGAATCGACAAGAAATATATCGATGCATTCACAGACTTTGGTCTCCAGTTCTATATGGGTTACGGACTTACCGAGACATCACCGGTTATCTCCGTTAATACAGAAGTTTGCGACGTTCACGGTTCTGTAGGACGTCCTATGGTCGGAATTACTGTTGCCATCGATGCTGAGGGCACAGGTCCCAAGGCGGTAGGTGAGATCCTCACCAAGTCTGACTGCGTCATGCTCGGTTATTACGAGAATGAAGAAGCTACAAAGGAAGCCATCGATGAAGACGGCTGGTTCCATACAGGCGACATGGGTTATATCGACAAGACCGGTTCCATCCACATTACGGGCCGTGTTAAGTCCATGATCGTTCTTACAAACGGTAAGAAGGCTTTCCCTGAAGAGATCGAGGCTGTCCTTACAGAGATCAAGGGCGTTACCGAAGCATTCGTCTGGGGCAACAAGAATGACCGTGAAGCAATCGACATCTGCGCCAAGCTTCTTATCAACCGTAAGGTTATCGGAGCAGAATTAGGTCTTGCTACTGAAGCAGACGACGGCCAGATCGAGACATATCTCAACGATAAGATGCACGAGGCAAACCACAAGATGCCTCAGTACAAGATAGTTCGTAACTATGTCTTCTCCGAGGAAGACATGATCAAGACAACGACGCTTAAGATCAAGCGTCCCAAGGAGCAGGAACATATCGAGAGCCGTCTTGCCGAGCTCGGTCACACAATGTATGACGTTAACGGCAAGAACTTCGATAAGTTGATCAAAGCTGTCAAATAAAGGAACTTTATGTCGTTCCGCAAATTGATTCTCGGCAACCGGGAAGTCGGCATCGAATTCGAACGAAAGAGAATAAGGAATATCAACGTCCGCGTAAGGCGCGACGGAACTTTATACTGCTCTCTTCCTTACTATGCAAAGACTGACGAAGCGGTTGCCTTTATTATTTCCAAACAGGATTATCTTTTAAAGGCTATCGATAATGTCGTCAACGAGGAGAAGACCAAGAGCCTCTCGCGTCAGTATGTCGACGGTGAGATCTTCATGGTGCTGGGAAATCCTTATGTTCTTAAGGTTGTGCCGGCAGCGAAAAACTCCTGCCGTGCTGAAGACGGCATTATCACTCTTGAAGTAACTAATACCGGAGACTACCGCACCAAATACATTACTTATGAGAAGTGGAGAAGGCGCTGCATAAGAAGCCTTATCGTAGATCTTTGCAACGAGATGTATCCGTGGTTCGAAAAGCGCGGCGTAGCAATGCCGAAGAAGATCACGCTCGGTGATTATAAGTCATTCTGGGGTGAATGCTTTGCCAAAAGGGGCGAGCTGAAATTCAGCTACAGGCTTTTCGAGAAGGACAGGGAACTCATAAGATATGTCGTGGCCCACGAGTTTGCCCATTTCCTTGAGCCCAACCATTCAAGCCGTTTCTGGGCTGTGGTCGGCGAGATAATTCCTGATTACAAAGTGCTCAGAAAGAGACTTAATTCAAACAAATAAGTGTCAAAAGATCCCTTAAATATATTATAATAATTTGATAAAAGCCTTATCAGGAGGAATCACTTATGGGTGAACTCAATCTTGAGAGAAGCAAAGTCAAATTCGACTTATGGGAGCGCAAACTCCTTGACTTAAGTACGCGCAATTCACTTCTTAATCTGAGGATAAAAGGTTCTGCCGTTCCTGTGTTTGTTCCGGAATGCGCAAACATTGAAGACCTCATCGCCCAGGATAAGAACTTCACCATTATTTCACGCGGTGAAGATGATGAGCCTGAAGAAGAGGAAACTGCTTCTGAAGAGACAGAAGCAAAAGAAGTTCCTGATGCGGTAAAACCCGCTGATGAGATTGCGGATAAGGCTGAAAATACTGAAGAGAAAACTCCTGTTGAGGCACTGGCTGATGAAGCAGAGCCTGCAGTTGAAACGGCTACTGAATTGGCACCTGAAGAGGCTGCTGAAAAGCCTGTGCAGGAAGCAGTTAAAGAACCTGCCAAGACAACTAAGAAGATCAAAGGCGTTCCGGCAAAAGATTATTCCATTGAAGATCTTGCCGACATCACAGAGTTCAAAGAATTCATCGATAAAAAATACGAGAAGGGCACGCTTGTTTCTTCTCTTACTAATGCGGTTCTTGATAAGAACATCAAGACTCTTTACAGAGGTGCCAAGACTTCTATGGAAGAGAACGGTGCCAATACGCTGTTCCTTGCATGCGGATTTTTGAAATGGTATGAGAAGGACAGGAAAGAGCCGTGCTATGCGCCGATCCTTCTGATCCCTGTCGAACTCGTTAAGAAGTTCGGCATCAAGTACACGATGAGAAGAAGAGACGAGGATGTTCAGTTTAACGTTACCGTCTCTGAGAAGTTAAGACAGGATTTCAAGATCGAGTTCGATTCATTCAGCAAGGACCTTCCTTCCGACGAACACGGTGTTGATGTTAATGAGGTTTTCAGTAAGGTCAAGGAAGCCGTAAGCTCACTTAAGGGCTGGGAGATCGTACAGTCTTGTGTCTTGGGTCTTTTCTCATTCTCGCAGTTTGTTATGTGGAATGACATGCACAGCCACAGGGATTCCATCGCTAAGAATAAGATCGTAAAGAGCCTTATCAACGGCGGCCTTGAATGGGAATACGAAGACATGACTGCAACAGGTAAAGTGCCTGAAGAAGATGTGTTCCTGCCCATCGTTGCGGACAGCTCACAGCTTGCTGCGATCAAGCGTGCAGGTGAAGGTGCGAGTTTCGTTCTCCACGGTCCTCCGGGAACAGGTAAGTCCCAGACTATCACATCGATAATTGCCAACTGTCTTGCTAACAATAAAAAGGTGCTTTTCGCTGCAGAGAAAAAGGCTGCTCTTGATGTCGTTTACAAGCGTCTCGAAAAGATCGGCATCGCACCTTTCTGTCTTGAACTTCACTCCAACAAAGTCCGTAAGAGTTATGTTCTTGACCAGCTCAAGATAGCAAGCGAAGTAAGGGCTAACATCAAAGTTGACGGCGATTATGAGAAGTCTTTGGAGGACATCGCTGCAAAGAGAAGAGAACTCGATAAGTATGTAAATGAACTCCATACAAGACGCGGCTGCGGCCTGTCTCTTTATGAGCTTATCAACGTATATGCAACGAATCAGAGCGCTGCTGACTGTGGAACATTTGATGAGGGATTTGTCAACGAACTTACGCCTGACAGACTCAAGGAAACAGAGACTTCTTTAGGCGAATTAGTTGCATCTTCAGGCAAGCTCGAAGGAAAGCTTCCTTTCGTAAGATCATCTGAATATTCACAGGATGTAAAGAACAAGCTTCCTGTTCTTGTTGATGCATTCCTTAAGGCATACGACGAATTCTACGCATGCATCGAATCGTTCGAAAAGATCCTTGCCGCAAACAACGGAAGAGTTGCAGGAGAACCTGACACACTGGCTCATGTCGCAGGTCTTAATTCATGTGCTTCGGGAATTATCTATCTCAAGAGTCTGAATCTTCCGAAGGGTCTTATCTGCTGTGACGATACTGAAAGTGCGTACCTGTCGATAAGAGATATGTGCGCAAGCTGCAAGGATGTTCTTGCAAAGAGAGATGCATTGCTTGCCGTATGGCAGCCGGGATTCCTTGATCTTGACGGCGCGATGCTCCTTAACGAGCTTATGACCGCAAAAGCCAAGAATGCTCTCATGCGCGGTATGGCTGAGAATAACGTTTACAAGAAGGTTAAGGCATACGATCTTAAGGGCAACCGCAAGGAAGTTCTTGAACAGGATTTCAAGGCGCTCGCAGATTATAAGAATTCCGTTCAGAATGCGATGGCATTCATTACTTCTGCAAGAGGCTATCTCGGTGAGCTCTATAATCCGGGTGTTGCTTTCCCCGGATTTGATATCGCTCAGGTCGAAGCCCTTAATGAGAATTCTCATCAGGTATTTGCAGGATTTGCCAATTTCGATCCCACAGGATCACTTAGAAAACTAATCGGCAACGGTGACGTTACCGTTATCGATTCGGCAACAGCGTTTGATGCAAAAATCAAAGTCTACATGAGTTCTTATGATGAACTCTCTGCAACATACGGATTTGAGTATGGCAGCTTTGAGCCTTCCGCTGCTTTGATCGGAACTAAGAAGGAGATGGCTGAGACTCTTAAGAATGACAGTGAGTTCTTAAGAGACAGGATGCAGTTCAATCTCATGGCTTCGAACTGCAGCAAGTACAAAGTTTCAAATCTCGTTAAGAGTTACGATAACGGAGTTGTCGGCGGAGACGGCATTGTAAGTTCATTCCGCAAGGGATACAGCAGCATGCTTATCTCCATGATAATCGACAATTCAGATGTCTTAAGAACATTCAGCGGACTTGTTTTCGAGCAGAAGATAAACGAGCTTTCAAAAGTTAACGACGAATTCGAGAAGCTCACAAGACAGGAGATCTATCTGCGTATCGCAAAGAATCTCCCTGACCTGAGCAAAGATGCGAACGTTTCATCAGCTCTCGGAATCCTTCAGCATGCGATAAAGTCAGGCGGAAGGGGAGTATCTATTAGAACTTTGTTTACGCAGATCGGTGACCTTATCTTAAAGCTCTGTCCATGCGTTCTCATGAGCCCTCTTTCATGCGCTCAGTTCTTAGATCCCGATAAGTGCGGAATGTTTGATATCGTTGTTTTCGACGAGGCGAGCCAGCTGCCTACATGTAAGGCTATCGGTGTTATCGCAAGAGGCCGGGAAGCAGTTATCGTAGGCGACCCGAAGCAGATGCCTCCTACGTCTTTCTTCACCGAGCAGGTCGGCGATGAAGAGAACTATGAGACTGAAGATCTTGAGAGCATCCTTGATGACTGCCTTGCCATCAGCATGCCTCAGATGTTCCTCGCATGGCACTACAGAAGCCGTCACGAGAGTCTAATCACATTCTCGAATAAGTCGTTCTACGACGGAAGACTTTATACATTCCCGTCACCTGACGACAGACAGTCCAAAGTTACAATGGTCGACTGCGGCGGTACGTTTGATTCCGGCAAGACCAGAACGAATAAGGTCGAGGCTCAGGCCGTTATCGACGAGATCGTAAAGCGTGCGCACGATCCTGTTCTTTCAAAGTACAGTGTCGGTGTCGTTACTTTCAATATCCAGCAGCAGTCATTGATCGAAGATCTTTTGGATGAAGCTGCGAGCAAGGATACCGAACTCGAGAAATGGGCATTCGGAAGCGACGAGCCGATATTCGTCAAGAACCTTGAGAACGTTCAGGGTGATGAGCGTGACGTTATATTGTTCTCCGTCGGCTACGGCAAGGACGAGACAGGCAAGCTCATTATGAACTTCGGTCCACTCAACAGAGACGGCGGTTGGAGAAGACTCAACGTTGCTGTTACGAGATCAAGAATAGAGATGAAAGTATTCTCGTCTATCTCTCCTGAAGAGATACGTATTAACGATACTGCATCAGAAGGCGTCAAGGCATTTAAGAGATTCCTTCAGTATGCGGGCGGCAGTGAGGTTTGGGATCAGGATATCGCTTCCACAGGCAGTTCTTCTGATAATTCAGGCACGCCGATCATCGACAGAAATGCAGCATTTACCGGAATTGCAGATGATATCTGTGCAAGGTTCAAGGCTATCGGCTATGACACTGACAAGGGTGTCGGCAAGTCAGGATTCAAGATCGATATCGGTGTCGTATCTCCTGAAAAGGAAGGAACATACTGCCTCGGTATTTTGCTCGACGGTCCTGTTTATGCCGCATCGGGTACGACCACTTCAAGAGAAGTATCACAGATGTCGATGCTCAAAGGCTTCGGCTGGAACATCGTGAGAATCTGGTCTCTCGAATGGTGGGAGAATCCCGACAGTGTTTTCGAAAAGCTTGTTCAGCTGATAAATGATTCACAGAATGAACCTGAAGAAGCACCGGCAGACGAAACACCTGTTGAGGATGCTCCGGCTGCAGAGGCTGAGTCTGCTGAAGTTGCAGCCCCCGAAGATGAAACAGGCGGTCCCGAGGTCATAATCTACGGTCAGGAAACTGAACCTTCTGAGAAGGCTGAAGACAGCGAAGCAACTGACGATCAGATGCAAAAAAAAACGACTGATTTAGACGGCGGTTCCGAAGGCGGAAATCCTGAGAGAATCTACAGAGCATCCAATCTGAAGCCTAAGGCCATGACTGCGGCTGAGTTTTGCGATGCACGTAATACGAGGGAACTTCAGGACCGTGTTGTTACCATTGTTGACCAGGAATCTCCTATCAGTTCCGATGTTCTTGCGAAGGAACTTATCACGCTGGCCGGAATTGCCAAGATGACGCCGAAGCTCCGTGAGCGCTGCACATATCTTATAAGGAGCATCGAGAAAAACGTGAAGCTCCATTACACTACTCAGAAGCTTGATCTCGCATCCGAAGATGATGATTCCGAAGTTATCTTCCTTTGGAAAGACGGCACTGAAATGGGCAAAGTAATGGACTTCTACAGAGTTCCCGCTGAAGGAGAGAAGCCCAGGAAGGCATACGACATTCCTGTTCAGGAAGCTGCGTGTGCTGCAAACTATCTTGCGGTATCGCAGTACGGCATGCCTTATCAGAGCCTGATAACAGAGACCTGCAAAGCGTTGGGCTTTACAAGAGCGCCTGAGGATTCGGATAACTATAAGCTCGGAAAGAGGGCAGTGGATTACTGCATCAGACAGGGCCTTTTGGAGATGGATGACGACGGTTTCGTTAAAATGGTATAATTCACCAAGATGAGCGAAGACAACAACAACTTATTCTTTTTAAACGGCGATGACATGCCGCTCTATGAACGACCGGGAAGACTGGATCCCGACCGTAATGTTCCTATTACCAGACAGGACAGGGTTGATGTTAATATCCATTACGATGAGAATCAGAAGACATTCGTTAAGGATTCCGATTCGCCCGAGTTTACGGAGCAGTCTGTAAATGCAATGGATCCTTTTGAGGATTCGGCTCTCCTTAAAGGCGATATCAAGCCGAAGGTAGTAGGCATCAGGAAGGGTGCTCCCAAGGTTGAGAGCAAGATCTTCGTCCCGGAGACGGATATCAGTGACGTTAGACGTAAGGTAAGAACTCCGGTTATCAACGAGCCTGAACAGCCTGTCTATGTCGCAGAGGAAGATGCTGCAGCGTCAACTGATTACATTGCCGATGCGATGAGCGGTGTCGATACTGTCGAAAAGACTGAGACCAAAGCATCTGCAATTGCTGCTGATAATCTGGCTAAGCTCAAGATGTATGCTCTGCTTCTCGGAGTCGTTATCGTTCTTGAGACTGCGGGAATAGGAATACTGATCGCGCTGTTCTGATTAATATTTTTAAGCAAATTAAAAGGGCTGTTTCATTATGTGAGACAGCCCTTTGTTATTATCGTTTATCCGAAGTTATTTCTTCTTTTTCTTTTCAGTCTTCACAGGCTCGTCTGTTATTGTTGAGTCCTTAGCCTGAGCTGCTTTCTGATTGCTCTCGAAAACATAGTCCTTTCCGGGAAGGACTGCGTTAAGGATGATACCAACGAGTGAACCTACTGCAAGACCTGACAGTGAGATAACGACTAAAGGCTCTGTGACTGTTACTGTTTCTGTAACGGAGTCGCCTGCCTTAGACATCAGATCTGCAGGAATATTAACGCTGCCGTCTGCTTCAACATAGTATTTGTTGCCATCAACTTCATAGTATTCAACATTCTGCTGAACGTCCTTTGTGCCGACAGGAATCTTGATAGCCTGAGCTGCACTGTACTGAATACCGATTGAAAGAACGAGGATGATGGCTGCGATGATGACATTTCTTGCCTTGCCGAAGTCGATCTTGTTCTCAACTACGTTTCTTACACCGACTGCAGAGATCATGCCGTAGAGTACAAGGGAGATACCGCCTACAACAGGTGTGGGGATAGCAGAGATGCAAGCTGCGAGCTTAGGTGAGATTGAGAAGCAGATAGCGAAAACAGCTGCAAGTCTAACTACGAAAGGATCGTAAACTTTTGAAAGCGTAAGAACGCCTGTGTTCTCGCCGTATGTTGTATTGGCAGGAGCACCGAAAAGTGATGCCAGTGTTGTGGCAAGACCGTCTCCCATGAGTGTTCTGTGGAGTCCGGGATCCTTGATGAAGTTCTCGCCGACTGTTGAAGAGATAGCGGAGATGTCGCCGATATGCTCAACGATAGTAGCAAGAGAGATAGGAACGATGGTGATGATAGCTGTGATGAGAAGGCTTGTATTGAGGTTGCCGCCTGTGAAGATATTGAAAACGGTATCCTCATACTTGAAAGGCAATCCGATCCATGCAGCGTTCTTGATGTTCTCGATGCTTGCAACCGAGAAGAGCTGGAAGTTGGAATTTCCTGCGATGGTGTAGTAATCACCTGATACCTGACCTGTTGCAAGTGTAAGTATGATGCAGAGTGCACATGCTCCGACAACACCTAAGAGGATAGGGATGATCTTGATCATGCCCTTGCCCCAGATATTGCAGATTACGATGATAAGGATTGCAACGACTGCTACGATCCAGTTAGTTGAGCAGCTGTTGATAGCCGTAGCTGAAAGGCAAAGACCGATGGCAATGATGATAGGACCGGTTACGATAGGCGGGAAGAACTTCATTACACGGTTAACGCCGAATGCCTTGATAAGTCCCGCAAGGATAAGATAAACAAGACCTGCAAGTGCAACACCGAAGCATGCATAGGGCAGGAGCTCTTTTTCGCCGTTGGGGGCGATAGCAAAATAACCTGCGAGGAATGCGAAAGATGAACCTAAGAATGCAGGAACCTTTCTCTTTGAAAGAAGATGGAAAAGAATTGTTCCCAATCCTGCGAAAAGAAGTGTGGCTGAGACCGACAGACCGGTGAGGATAGGGACGAGGACGGTTGAACCGAACATAGCGAACATGTGTTGGAAACCAAGCACGATAACACGGCCGGCACCCAGTGATTTCGCGTCGTAGACAGCTCCATCCTGAAGACTGGATTTACTCATAACAAGCCCTCCGTTGTATATGGATTTTATTTATAATAGCACTCTTGTGTAAAATTCAAGCAATCATTTTGACATTTGTCCGTAACAATATTCGGCTTAACCGGTTTATGTTTATTGACTTAAAAAATCATTCTACTAAAATAATCAAGAGATTGTTCTAACCCAATTTTCTAAGTGAAAAAGGAGACGAATATGCAGTACAAGGATTTTAAGAACGTTCAGGTAATGGAGCATCCGCTCATCAAGCACAAGATCTCACTTTTAAGAGACGTGAACACGGGAACTCATGAGTTCAGACAGCTCGTTGAAGAGATCGCAACACTCGAAGGCTACGAGGCATTAAGAGATCTTCCTCTCAAGGATGTTGAGATACAGACACCTCTCGAGAAGACAATGACTCCCATGATCGACGGTAAAAAACTCGCCATCGTTCCGATCCTTCGTGCAGGTCTCGGAATGGTGCCCGGCGTTGAGGCTCTCGTTC
>CAJOJI010000015.1 GCA_905234715.1 uncultured Saccharofermentans sp. | reverse complement strand
AAATAGTAAAGGTGATTGTCACCTACTGCTCTTTCGTTTCTGATCATCTTGCCTGCGATGAAGCCGTGTCTTGAGCCTTCGATGTCAATGATACCGTCGATTCCCTCACCGGTGTTCTCATCGAAATAATATCTGTCCTCGTCGATAGTGACCCAGCCCTTTGTCATGAGGCCTGTCTCTTCATCGAAGTAATACTGCTTGTCTTCAATGATCTGGAGTCCCTTGGATACCTTGCCGGAATCAGGATCTGCATAGTACTTGCCGTCCTCGTTGCCGAACATACCCTTTGTAACAGTGAAATCCTCGGGTGAGAAATAATACTGGCTGCCGTCGATCTCGGTCCAGCCTGATGCGGCATCTCCCGTATTCAGATCAAAATAGAATGTTCCGTCATCAGACTTATACCAGCCTGTCTTCATTATTCCCGTCTCGATGCTGTAATATCTGAGGCCGCCGTTAACTGTCTGGAAGCCTGTCATCATTACGCCTTCTGCATCAAACAGATACTTGCTGCCGTCAATGACGGTCTCACCTGTGGCCATTATGTGGGTTTCTTCATCGAAATATCTTCTGGTTCCGTCTTCGGGCATGATATGCATTCCGACGTACTCTTCGCCCTGATCATCATAGTAATATGCGGCGTCACCGGAATATACCCAGCCTCTGTTAGCGCCGGACCTTACCTCACAGCCCCATGCAACAGTACTTAAGGCAGCCGTGATGACAGCCATGATAAATACTGAAAATATCTGTTTTACCATATCATTCTCCTTGATGTAGTCCTAAAATTCCCCACGTAAGTTTATCACGGCATTAAGGGCATTTGTAAAACAAATGTGTTACAGAGTAAGGGGTATAAAAAGCAGATATTTATGCACGGTGCTTATGCGCCGCGGGCTGATTTGAGGAGTTTTTTAAGAAGCAGATATCTCTGGTATTTCTCTTCTTTTGCAAAATGGACCTCACGGCTCTGGGGATTGCTGTTATCGAAAACAAGACTTCCGGCTTCATCACCGAACTGTTCGATCGTCAGGTCATACTGCCTTCCGCCGATAACGTTATAGCAGTGGTAGTTTCCGCCGGGTCTTAAGATACCGTATACTTCACCGCCGAAAATATCCTGAACTAAAAAAGCCGTAATCGAACACTGGCCCAAGGTAATATTGTCATCGCTCCAGTCAACACGGAGCCTGGGTGCGCATGTCTCTATTCTCCATATTCCGTCAGATAAAATATCGAAAAGATCCAAAAGCGAATCAAGCTTATATCCGCAGTTATCCAAAGGCTTTACCTGATCAGCTGTCTCATGTCCCAAAAACTTATATTCCATATATTAAACTCCTGTTTTACAGGTCAAATATGCTGCCTGTACTGCAACATAAACCATTTGCATCTGTATATAAAGTATAGACGTTATTTTCATTTATGAGGGGAGAAATAATGAAAAAGACTATACAGATTTTATTAATGATCCTGATAGTGACACTGCTGATGCCGGTATTCGCGGGATGCAGCAGTAATTGTGAGATCATGATCGATTCCGGTGAGATCTTTACGGAAGCTTACGGCGGTGAATGCACCATGATATACAGTCAGAAATATTCATCAGAATCCGGTTCATGGAGTGAGATCAATTGCAACACGATTCTTTATCCCATGACTGACGGTTGATCCTGACCGCTGATACGCAAACATTAATAACCATAAAAAGAGGCTGCCACGAGGCAGCCTCCTGTATATTCAATTTGAACTAAGATCAGTATTCAGGTTCGAGTAATCCATAACCTCCGTCATATCTCTTGTAAACAACACATACGGAATTTGTATCGCTGTCGAGATATACGAAGAAATCGTGTCCGAGCATCTCAAGCTGAAGGATTGCAATGCAAACTGCTTGCGCTTTGTGATCTTCTCTTCCTTCTCATCTACAAGATCGAAATCTGCTCCGCCGTCATCCTCAAGGTAATTAACGATCTCAGGATACTCCTTCTTCTTCTTGAGGAACTTGGTCTTCTGTCTTCTGATCTGAGATTCAAGCTTATCGACTGTTCTGTCAACTGCTGTAAGGATATCCTCATCACTTGCTTCTGCCCTTAAGATCTTGCCGTCGAATTTCATTGTGATCTCGACGATCATCTCGGGTCCTTCAGGTCTGATACGGACATTGAGTGAACCTTCATCGCCGAAGTACTTGTCGAACTTAGACATCTTTGCGGCGATCTTCTCTTCGAGTCTTGTACCGATGCGGATTCCGTTGCCCTGTGTAGTGATCTTCATAAAATCACTCCCTTCCGTTTTGAAGTTTCAAAAGGCTTTGACCTTTGATTAAATTATAAACGATTGAGGGAGCGAATTAAGTTAAATTTGTATTAATTCATCAGTCTTCGTGTTCAGACCAGATGTTTGCGCCGCCGCGGTCTAACGCGACAAGTCCGGTACGGCACATTTCGATGATGTCGAACTTCTTCATGTACTCGATGAATGCATCGATCTTCTGGCTGTCGCCTGTAGCTTCAATACTGATTGCTTCATCGGTGAAGTCGATTATCTTCGTGCGGAAAATGTTTGTTGCTTCAACGATATCTGCATGAGCTTCTTCCGTATTTCTGACCTTGATGAGAAGAAGTTCTCTCTTGATACATTCCTCTGAAGAAAGAACGATAACCTTCTTTACGTTATAGAGTTTACGAAGCTGGGATACGACCTGATCTTTCTCATTCTTTTCTGCTGTGAGAGTGATCGTGATACGTGAGTACTCAGGTGATTCGGTCTCACCTACCGTAAGAGAATCGATGTTGTAACCTCTTCGGGTAAACATGGCTGTAACACGTGAGAGGACACCATACTGGTTATCAACGTAGATCGCGATGATTATCTTATTTTTCGGCATCGCTGATATCCTCCCTTCTCAAGATAAGATTATTGAATGTTCCGCCGGGTTTTAACATCGGAAGAACTACGCTGTCGGTCTTTATCGTAAGATCGATTACTGCAGGTCCTTTGACTTTATATGCTTTCTTAAAAGCTTCTTCAAAAGACTCTTTGTCTGTTGCCTTGAAACCTTTTGCACCGAATGCCTGAGCAAGCTTTACGAAGTCAGTCTTGCGGTCAAGAGTAGTGTTGGAATATCTTCCGTCGAAGAATACTTTCTGCCACTGTCTTACCATTCCAAGTGCATGGTTATTAAAGATAACTATCGTAACAGGAACGTTGTAAGTTACTGCTGTTGCAAGTTCGTTAAGACACATGCCGAAGCTTCCGTCACCTGTAATGAGAACGCTTCTCTTACCTGTTCCCATTGAGCTTCCGATAGCAGCGCCAAGGCCGAATCCCATTGTTCCGAGACCGCCTGACGTGATCCATGTGCGCTTGTTTCTGAACTTGAAGAACTGTGCAGTCCAGCACTGATGCTGGCCAACGTCGGTAACGATCCTCGTATCGGGTTTTACGATGTCGGACATGATGTTGATCGTGTCGCGCGGAAGGAACGGAAGACCTTCGTATGCATCAGATTCTTTTTCCCTGAGCTGGTCGACTTTTTTAATCCATTCCGTGTTCTTGCGCTGCGGAGCTGCTTTGGTAAGACACTTTACGAAGTCTTTTATGTCGCAGCATACACCGAGATCAACAGGAACGTTCTTGCCGATCTCAGCACGGTCACAGTCAACGTGGATCTTCGTTGCGGAAAGTGAGAACTTCTCTGTTTTTCCCGTTGCCCTGTCAGAGAATCTTACGCCTAAAGCGATTATGAGATCTGCTTTTGCAAGCGCAACGGAAGATGCGTAGCGTCCATGCATTCCCTGCATACCTAAAAATCTCGGAGAGTCTGAAGGAATCTCTGAAAGACCCATCATGGAGCAGCCGATTACGGCATCGAGTTTGTCTGCAAGCTTTACTATATCTTCGCCGAGTCCGGTCCTTACGGCACCGCCTCCGAAATAGATATATGGCCTTTTCGATTCTTTTATAAGCTGAACAGCCTTATCTATATCCTTTGCATCACAGCAAGGAAGTGCTTCAGGCTTTTCGACGGGCTTTTTCTTAAAATCGAAAACAGCTTCCTGAACGTCTTTCGGAATATCGATAAGTACAGGGCCGGGTCTTCCCGACTGTGCTATCTCAAAAGCCGTTCTGACGACATCAGCAAGCTTGGAGATCTTGTGTACAAAGAAATTGTGTTTGGTAATGGGAAGAGTGATACCGGTGATATCGATCTCCTGGAAGGAGTCTCTTCCGATCATGGAATTTCTAACGTTGCCCGTAATGGCAACAAGCGGAATCGAATCAAGATAGGCCGTAGCGATTCCGGTGACAAGGTTGGTTGCACCGGGACCGGAAGTCGCGATCACGACTCCGGTCTTACCGGTGGATCTTGCATAACCGTCAGCTGCGTGAACAGCTCCCTCTTCATGTGCGGTCAGGATATGTTTTATCTTATCCTGTTTGTCGTAGAGCTTGTCATAGATGTCTACGACCATTCCGCCCGGAAAACCGAACACCGTATCAACACCCTGTTCTATAAGGGTCTCGACAAGTATCTGTGCTCCGGTCATCTTCATTCTTTAATTCCTCTTATCAGTTCAATCTCATCCAACAACGGTTACAGAGATGAGCGCTCTGTTTGAACTGCCCTTCTGAGTAACGGCAATGATGTAATATCCTGACTGTATTGAGCCGGTGTAGTCGAAGCGGTAGTAGTATGCTCCGTCTTCTTCCACACAGGATGCAGTACCGGAGAATACATCTGCCTGAAGCTCTCTGTCTGAGAACATGCTGTCAGCACTGTAATAGAATTCGAATTCGAATTCATCGTCGGAATATTCATCACCCATGAAGACCGTGAGCGAGATCGTGGATGTGCCTGCAGGATATTCGCAGTCCTCGTTGATCGTTCTGTCTTCAAACATGTATTCAATCTGCTTATCGGCAATGACTGTATTTGAATCGTAAGTGATTACAAAGCCGACCATTGTGGATGCATCAAGTGTACCCTCATCGTAATTGCCGCCGTTTGAATAACCGTTATCGCCTCTCTGAACGTCGATCTCGTAAGCAGGCTTACCGGGTCTGAGCGGGAGATAATAATCGTTGTTATAAACGTCGTAGATATCGAATCCGATAAAGCATTCAACATCATCGTAGTTAACTGTCGAATACTTATATGCACTTACTGCTGTCTGGTAATCTACGGCATCACCGAGTTCATTGTACTCCATCGTCTGTGTGTTGCCGTCGAAGTATTCCTTGACGAATACGATCTTGTCTTCATCAGTGAACTGATAACCCTGATTTACATCGTATGTGTCGTTGATGATATCAGCATAGTAGTAACCGATGATAGTGCCTTCCTTATCGTCAGAGCTGAATGAGATTACAACATAAGCTGTCTGACCGTTGACAATTGCCTCTGCACCGATGTACTTAAACCACTTGCCGTCATCTGTTACTTCATACTTAAGGCACTCGCATGTAACGAAGCCGAAGCCCTTGAAGTATACCCAGTTGATCGGATTTTCGAGAATGATGTATCCGTTGCTGTCTACAGTGTACTGGTCGTCAGTACCGAAGTAGTAGATCTTATCGTCATCTGCAGACTCCATGATAGCAAGTGTTACCTTGACCTCGCGGATGATCTGCCAGTCCTCAGGTGCAAGAGCGATAGCTTCATATTCACCCATGTCAACGACAAGGCTGGAGATATCGTATACGTTGCCTGATTCGATGGAGTTAGCATCTGAAGGCTGTACGTACCAGTCACCTGCATAGTTTGTAGCCTTAAGGATATAGAGTTCCTTACTTACGAACTTGTCGTAGAAAGAGATCGTTGTATCGCTGTATCCCAAAGTTATGAATGTCTGTCTTGCCTCATCGTAATACTGAGGATAGAGATAAGGTGAATATGTAGTCATACCGTGAGCATATGTGTAAGAGTTGTTGCTCTCGGTGAATACACAGTTACCTACTTCGTTAACAAGCTTACTTGCAGCTCTCTCGATGTTTGCATCGCCGCAGTTGATGTACTTGTTTGCAAGTGTTGTAAGGTCTACAGAGTCTGTTGATTCGAATGAACCGCAGTCATCTCTGAGCTGAACGAATTCAACATAACCTTCTGTTGTGAAAACTCTGCTGTCCAAAGAAGCGATGAATGCTTCATAAGCTGTGAATACTTCATCAATATTGTCTGTATCGATAGCAGACATACATGTATCGATGCCGAAGTAACCTGTGGTCTGCTGTGTCTTTTCTACGGTATCCATGTAGTCTCTTACGATGAACTCACCGTAATCCCTTGCAGTACCGTTAAAGTCAGGTCCGATATAGTTAAGGAAGTTGGTGTAGTTGATACCGATATCGTAGTAAGCACTACCCCATGTAGGGCTCTCTGCTGCGACGATGTACTCTGTGTAAGGATCAAGTGCCTTTGCAACTTCGAGAGATCCCATGAGACATGCGTTGAAGATGATGGTCTCAAATTCGATATCGCAGTTGCCGATAGCCTGAGCCATCTCGATCTCTGTGAGTGTACCGTCGTGGATCTCATCGTAACCGAATCCCAACGGAACTCCGCCGCCGTGATCCCACAATACGAGGATGTATTTCTCAGCCGGATAGTTCTCTTTTGAGAACTTAATGAAGTCCTCAAGAGTCTCAGGCTCAACCATGCTTACGTCACCAAGATCAGAAAGCTTCTCGATGTTACCGTTGGCAATGGAGAAACGCTGAGTAATGCCGTCTGTCATGTAATTGTTTCTGAAGTCAGTGCAGCCGCCTACCTGAAGTACGATGTTGAGTTCGGAATTAGGTGTAGCAGCCATCATTTCCTTAACATCAGCTGAGAGGCAGGAAGCAT
Source organism: uncultured Saccharofermentans sp. (assembly GCA_905234715.1). Taxonomy (GTDB): domain Bacteria; phylum Bacillota; class Clostridia; order Saccharofermentanales; family Saccharofermentanaceae; genus Saccharofermentans. Next base: position 40,845 of record CAJOJI010000015.1, on the reverse strand, counting down.
TGGACTCAAGGTCTGTACCGATCGCATATACCATGATGGTTCTTTCAGCCAGATCGGAAACAGGTTCTGTCGCAGAAGTCTCTGTCTCATCCTCTGTAGTTCTCTTTGTACGTGAAGTCTCAACAGTATTGTTGTTGATGAATACTGCAACGGCGATGATTACGCCGGCGATGATAACAAGACCGCCTGCTGCAAGACCGATGATAAGTCCGAGAACACCCTTCTTCTTTTTCTTGGGAGTCTCAGCAGTAGCTGCAGGCTGTGCTGCAGGTGCAGTATCGCCAAAAGCGGACTGTACAGGTGCTGCCTCGATCGGAGCAGGTGCAGGTGCGGGTGCCGGAGCGGGCGCAGGTGCAGCTTCAATGGGAGCGGGAGCAGCTTCTACAGGTGCAGGTGCAGGCTCAACATAAGCGGGAGCTGCCTCTACAGGTGCGGGCTCTACGGGAGCTGCAACAACCGGTTCGGGTACAACTTCTGCAACGGGAGCCGGTGCAGGCTCAACGTAAGCAGGTGCTGCCTCTACGGGTGCGGGCTCTGCATATGCAGGAGCTTCCGGTACAGGTGCTGCTTCAACAACGGGAGCAGGTTCTGCAACCGGCATGGGCTCTGCAACAGGAGCCGGTGCGGGTTCTACAGGTGCAGCCTCTACGGGGGCAGGAGCTGCCTGCTGCATAATCTGTGTCAGATTACTTCCGCAGCCGCCGCAGAACTTTTCGGTGCCGTTAAGTTCTTTTCCACAATTTGGACAATGCATTTTTTCACCTCTTTTTTGTATTTACCTATTCTTTATATCATTTTCAATGGCTTCGGCAAGTGCTTCGATGCCAAGCCTTGTCGCATCATTGCCGGATGACTTGATTGTAACCGTTTCTCCGGTAATTTTGCAATTTTTGAGTCCTTCGAGCACCGGAAGCAGGTTTTTCGCTGCTGTCGGAGCCCATGTACCATTCTCTATAACAGAGAAAGACCTTGCGGTCAACCCGTGGGCAGCGAGCTCTGTGACCGCATGCTCTACGGGAGAATACACATTATTGTTATATGTAGGGGTTGCTATGACTATGTGACTGTACTTGAAAGCAGTGGCGATTATGTCGGAAATATCCGTTGCCGAAGCATCAAGGATCAGTGAATCAATGTCTCTCTTATCGAGTTCTGTCATGAGGACTTCAGCAGCATTTGCGGTATGTCCGTAGATGGAACCCGTGAGGATGAATACTCCTTCTGTCTCAGGGGTATAAGAACCCCAAGTCTTATAGCAATTGATGATCTTATCGATGTCTTTGCGCCATACGTAAGAATGCAAAGGGCAGATCATCTTGATGTCGAGCTGTGATGCCTTGTTGATGGCAGCAATTGTCTGCATGCCGTACTTGCCGACGATGTTCGTGTAAGTTAAGAAGATCTTTCTCGAAGTCCTTGCCATCAGCAAAGATAGAACCGTTAATAGCACCGTAGCTGCCGAATGCATCGGCGCTGAAGAGAGTTCCTTCTGTCTCATCAAAGCTCAGCATGACCTCAGGCCAGTGAACCATGGGAGCAAATACGTACTTGAACTTGTGAGTGCCGAGATCGAGTTCATCGCCGTCCTTAACGACTACTGCTCTTTCAGAGTAATCCTTGTCGGGGAAGAACTGAGAAATGAACTGCAATGTCTTTGCGTTTACGATCACCTTTGCATCTTTGTTTGCATCGAGGACCTGTGCAAGAGTTGCGGAATGATCGGGCTCCATGTGATGAACTACCACATAATCGAGAGCGCGTCCCGCAAGGCAGTACTTGAGATTCTCGTAAAAGATATCCGCGACTTCTTTGTCTACCGTATCAAGCAAAACGGTTGCGCCGCAATCAAGAAAATATGAATTGTAATTCATTCCCGAATTGAGCTTGTATACGTTTTCGAACTTTTGGATCTTACGGTCGATCCCTCCAATCCAGGTAAGATCCTCAGTCAGTTTTCTGATGTTATACATAATTCTCCTATCTGTCTCCTTATCTGTCTTCGCGGTAGTAATTGCGTCCGATCGCCTGCGGCTCTCCGCTCTGTTTCTTCTTCGAGAGTGAAGATGTGATGAGTACGAGAAGCGTTATGATGAACGGCAATGCCGAGAAGAAGTGTGACGGTATACTTGTAAGCCAGCCCAATGTTTTCGGGAAGGCATATGCAAGCGCTGCATTCTGAACTCTGAGTGTGTTGAAGAAACCAAAGATGAGAGTTCCGAGAATTGCTTTTGCAGGGCTCCAGTTAGCAAAGATAACGAGAGCGATGGAGATCCATCCGTAACCGTTTATCCAGCAGTTTGAACCTTCGAACGTGCCGCCCATGTTAAGTCCCATGTAAAGTCCGCCGAGGCCCATGATGCCTGAACCTACGATGATGTGTGCATACTTGTACATTGCAACGTTAACGCCGAGAGAGTCTGCAGCTGCAGGATTCTCACCGATTGCCCTGAGCTTTAATCCGGGTACGGTCTTCTTGAAATAGAGCCACATGAGGATCGCGATGACGATGCCGAGATAAACGAGAATGCTGTGCGAGAAAATTGCTTTTCCGATGAAAGGAATATCAGACAGACCGGGTATATGTATCGGCTGTGAATGAGCATCGAGTTTTGTTCCGGAAAGCTGGGGCCATCCGCCTGCGGAATTAGACAATGCGTTACCGATAAAGTAATAGAAAGCAACACCGAATGTCGTGATCGTAAGACCTGTTACATTCTGGTTTGCCTGAAGAGTTACAGTCAGGAATGAGAAAAGAAGTCCGACAAGGCCTGACGCGATGAAGCTTACAAGACATGCGACAAATAAGCTGTCGCATTTAGCGCCTGCAAGATAACCTGCAACTGCGCCGATTGCCATCGTACCTTCGACACCGAGATTCAGTGAACCGGATTTCTCGATCATGATCTCACCTGTCGTACCGTAAAGAAGCGGTATGTTGTAAACGATTATGTTAAAGAGGAACAACGTTAATACTTCAAGCATTACTTAGCGTCCTCCTTTCTTACGAGTCTGAAGTTTGCAACGAAGTCAGCAACAAGAACAGAGAACAGGATTATTCCCTGCAAAAGATCTGCGAAGTTAATATCGATCGCAGGATACTGTGTGGCAGCTGCCTGGCATCCGTACTGCAGTATCGAGATGAGTATTGCCGTTACGAAAACCGCAGGTACGCTGAGCTTACTGAGCCATGCAACAATGATTCCCGTCCAGCCTACATCGTTTGTAATCGTGTCGGAGATCGTTCCTGCAGATGATACGGTAAGAGCAGCTGCAAGACCGATCAAAGCAGATGAGATGAACATCGTTCTTAATACTATCTTTCCTACACCCATTCCGGCATATTTTGCAGTAGCGCTGCTGTCGCCGACAACGGAGATCTCATAACCCTGCTTTGTGTATTTGAGATAAACATAAATAACTGCAGTAAGAAGGATCGCAATGATTACTGCCCACAAAAGCTTGAACTTGCCAAGAGGAATTCCGCCCATTACTGCTGACTCAGGGAAAGATCCGAAGATAGGTCTTTCGGAGTCTTCTCTCAAGAAGAAATTCCACTCTGCTTTTGTATCACCGAGATATCTTATGACGTAGAGCATGATGTAGTTGAGCATCAAGGTCATGAGGGTCTCATTCGTGTTGAACTTAACTTTAAGCGCAGCAATTGCGACACCGATTATTCCGCTCGATATCATCGCCGCAAGACACATCAGAACAACAGTTACGAAGTTCGGCATTCCCGAACTGTTGAACGCAACAATCGAAGCGCAGATTGCACCGATAAGGAACTCGCCCTCGCCTCCGATATTCCAGAAACGCATCTTGAATGAAAGGCTTAATGCAAGTGATGTTATAAGGAGAGGTACGAAGATCTTCAAAAGGCCCTCGATGCTCTTATATCCGTATTTGTTTCCGATAAGTCCGATCGTAAACATCTTGCCGTAATACTCAAAAGGATTGATGCCGAGTATCGCAAGAATTACAGCACCTATTGCAAGTGAAACGAGAATGCCGATCGCATAGTAGATAAGTGTTCTCTTGAGCTTTGAATCCGCTCTTCTTACCAGATGATACTTTCTCATTAGGCTTTGCCCTCCTCATCAGTAAAAGCGGAATCCTTTGCAATACCGTCTGTCTTGCCTTCTTTGTTTACGATGTTAAGAGTACCTGTCATCATGAGACCGATATCTTCTTTCGTAGTGTGATCGCTGTTAACGACGCCCTGAAGTTTTCCGTGGCAGATGACCATAATCTTGTCGCAGAGTGAGAGCATTACATCAAGGTCCTCACCTACGAAAAGAATGCCGGTGCCCTTCTTCTTTTCATCGTTCAGGATGTTATAGATCGTGTAAGAAGAGTTGATATCAAGACCTCTTACGGGATATGCGGTGATAAGTACGTTCGGACCTGATTTGATCTCGCGTCCGAGCAATACCTTCTGAACGTTACCGCCCGAAAGACGTCTTACGGGAGTCTCAGTAGAAGGTGTGATTATCTCGAGTTTGTCTATGACTTTCTGTGCTTCCTCGCGTGCTGATTTACGGTCAACGAAAATACCCTTTGACTCGTTATAGTTTTTGAGGATCATGTTGTCAGTAATGGATAATGAAGGAGCAAGTCCCATACCAAGACGGTCTTCAGGAATGAAGCTCATCGAGATGCCGTGATCCAATATCTTTTTAGGCGACATTCCGACGATGCTCTCGCCTTCGTGTATCATCTGTCCTTCTTCTATTTTTCGAAGGCCTGCGATCGCTTCGCAGAGCTCTTTCTGGCCTGATCCCGCGATGCCTGCGACGCCTAAGATCTCGCCGCCTCTGATGTAGAAATTCATGTGGTCGACGGCAATTGCGCCTTCGTCATTTTTAACGGTGAGATCTCTTATCTCGAGAAGCGGATGAGTCTTCTCGATTATCGGTCTGTCGATATTTAAAGTGATCTTTCTGCCGACCATGAGCTCTGTAAGAGTCTTCTCATCAGTCTCTTTGGTTACTACAGTTCCGATATAATCGCCGTGTCTTAAAACTGCGACTCTGTCTGAGATTGCCATAACCTCATTGAGCTTATGTGTGATTATGATTATCGAATGTCCTTCCTCTTTCATCTTGCGGAGGACAGCGAAAAGCTTATCTATTTCCTGAACGGTAAGAACTGCTGTAGGCTCGTCCAAAATGATGATCCTTGCACCGTAGCAGAGAACCTTAAGTATCTCGAGAGTCTGCTTCTCGGATACCGCCATGTTGGAAACCTGTTTATCAAGATCTATGTCAAAGCCGAACTTAGCGGCTGTGTCTTCTATTTTTTTGCGGACGTCATTGCCATGGAAGAAACGTCCTTCTCCCCTCATTCCGATACGGATATTTTCGAGAGCCGTAAATCTCTCGACCAGCTTAAAGTGCTGGTGAACCATTCCTATCCCGAGTTTGCCGGAATCTTCAGGTGAGTTTATCTCGACCTTTTTTCCGTCGATAAAAATAGAACCGCTGTCGGGCATATAGATGCCCGACAGCATGTTCATGAGTGTCGTTTTACCTGATCCGTTCTCGCCAAGGAGAGCCAGTATCTCACCTTTGGCAAGAGACAGGTTGATGTTTTTATTGGCCGCCACAGGGCCGAAGCTTTTAGATATTCCCTTTAGCTCTATGGCATATTCCATAAAACACCTCTTGATCAGTTTTTCGCGTTATCAGTTAACCTGTGTAACGCCTTCTACGTAGTAATTCATTGAGCCCTGGATTACGCCGTCATCAACGGAAGGGCCGCCTGCTGCAACGATCTCTGTGCCGTCATTTGCAATGAGAGGAGCATTTGTCTTCTCAACAGTAACAGAACCTGCTGCACCGCTGAATGAGAGCTTAACGCCGGAGAATACATCCCACTCACCGGAGATCATCATCTTCTTAGCGAGCTCGATAGCTTCCTTTGTCTCAGGCTCACAGTTTGCTGAAAGCTCGGAAACGTCAACGAGACCGGAGTTAAGACCTTCATAGTAGTTGCCTACTGTTGTCATGAATGTTGCAGGATTCTCCATAGCAGCCTTAATAGCTGTTGCATAGTAAGCATCCCAGTTCCATACAGGTGCTGCGAGGTGAGCATTGGGAGCTTCCTTTGTCATGTCAGAGTTGTATCCGCATCCGAAAACACCCTTCTCGTTAGCAACGATCTGAGGCTGAGCGGAGTCACAGTGCTGAGCGATAACGCCGCAGCCGTATGTGTCGATGAGAGTCTCAGCTGCCTGTCTCTCGAGTTCCTGATCGCCCCATGTGGAGATCTCGTAAACGCTGATCTTTGCATCAGGGTTAACAGCGAGAACACCAAGAGCAAAACCGTTGATACCTGAGCATGTCTCAGCATACTCTGTACCCCAGGCAGAAACATAACCGATGTTGTTGTTGCCTGTAGCAAGAGACTTATAACCGGCTGCGATACCTGCGAGGTAACGAGCCTGGTAGATTCTGCCGAAATAGTTGTTGAAGTTAGTATCGTTTGAAAGATAACCTGTTGCGTGGGAGAAGATGATGTCAGGATATTCCTTAGCCTTCTCTTCCATTGCATTAATGTAACCAAAGCTGATACCGAAGATGATGTTGCATCCGTTACCTGCGAGCTGGTCGATTGCCTGCTTAACCTTCTCGTCATCCTCAGGCACGTTGTCTACGATGTAGAGATCCTTAGCGGGATCAAGTCCTACCTGCTTCATAGCCTCTGTGATGCCGTGATGATGAGCATAGGTATAACCTGCTGTGTCGTTCTGGCTGTTGATGTAGATCGCACCTACCTTAAAGTCAGAAGCTGCACCCGTTTCCCCCTGTGTTTCTTTAGCCGCATTGCAGCCTGCAAGTGCGAGTACGGAAGTAACCGCAAGAGCTGCTGTGACTATCAAAGAAATCAACTTCTTCATAAATTGCCTCCAGTTCAAATTTTTATATGCAAAGCAAATGCATATTCAGAAATTAATGTTCAGGCCTGCTGCCTGAATTCGAGAGAGTCGTCTGTCATCTTGTCTATGATCGCAAGTGACTCGACCCTGACGCCCTCGGCACGGAGCTTGTCTCCGCCGCCCTGGAAACCCTTTTCGATGGCGATAGCGCATCCGGCAAGCTTGGCACCTGCTGCATTGACTATCTCGATGAGTCCTGCCAGGGCATTTCCTTTTGCAAGGAAGTCATCAACTATGAGCACGGTATCTTCGGATGTGATGTAGTCACTTGATACCGCGATGTCGTAAGTCTGCTGATGAGTATATGAATAAACCTTGGATGTGAGGATATTTCCGGTGAGATTTAATGTCGAATGCTTCTTTGCAAAGACGACCGGGAGTCCCATTGAAAGGCCTGCCGCAAAAGCAATGGCAATGCCTGAAGACTCGATGGTTAAGACCTTTGTAACATTGTTACATGCGAAAAGTCTCGCTATTTCATCCCCCATATCCTTAAGGAGCTTAGTATCGATCTGCTGGTTTAGAAAACTTCCCACCTTCAGCACTTCGCCGGGCAGGATCTGACCTTCTTCAAGGATCCTTTGTTCTAACTCGCGGATAAAAATCACCTCCCCAAGGAATCAATCCACGCTATAAATATTATAATTATTACAAAACAGTGTCAAACTGAATTGGCACTACTTTTAGCACTATTTCGGCTCAAATAATTGTCAGTTTTGCGGTATGTAATCGGACACTGCAAGTGCTATCAGGTCGGGAACGGCTTCTGCCAGATCCATTCCTCCCGCCTTGACGGCATCTTCGGGAATGGGGTTCTCCTTATAACCTGCACCAAGGCAGTAGTAAAGTGAGCTTCCGGGACCTCTTTTGAGCCTTCTGTATGAAATGATCTGACCCAATGCTTCGGCTGCTTCGTCTCCGATGCCCAGAGCGGGAACTCCGTTCTTTGAGATGGCATCGAGAAGCGCTTCCTTACCGGCATCTGAGAACACCGGATTTCCCGTAATTACTATCAGCATATGTCTGGAGTATTCCCTGGGCGTCTCCTCTGATATCAGCTCGCCTTCGGGACTGTATTCCTCATAATGGAAAGCCGGTCCTTTTACTGGAATCGTTTCCTTGTTAACATTCTCAGGCGCTATTACCTTCACAACGGGAGACAAGTGCTCCAGTTCAGAGGGCAGTTCGCCTATCCAGTAAATCGTGATGTCGGATGCGGCAATCTCATCCAGTCTGGTTTCAAGTTCTGCCCTTCTTTCCAAACCCGCCTGAACCTGCGTGTTTGAACCGAACAGCAGGGCAATGAAAATATAAATGCCCGCTGTAATAAGAACAAGAACAATAAGACCGGCCTTGTTTTTCATTATCAGTCGTTCCTTGATACGAAGGGCTTAACGTTTGCTATTACCTGCTTAGCGAAGTCCTCATTGCTCGATACGACCATGGCATCCATGTTGTCGAGATAAGGAAGACAGTACTTTCTTAAGTTTTCGAGCGTGTATTTCAAAGGCTCGCCCTCACCTTCAGCTTCGGCTACAACGAGCCAGATAAGCCTGTCCGTTCCGTTCTCGCGCATGAGCCTTACCCAGATCTTGGATACAGTGGGTTCGATGAGAAGATAACCTTCCAAAGCTTCCTTAAGTTCCGGCGGATATTTGTCAGGCTCGCCTACCTTTGCTGTGCCGTCGCCGCCGATGCCCATCTGCGCGCCGATCATCTTGAGCATATCCTTACCGAAGAGGACTTCCTCCGAACCGGGATTGATAACGAATCCGGAAAGATCCATCTTGGGAGACATGACAACGTCAATAAGATCCGCAAAGCCCGCAATTACGCCGTTCTGCGGTTCCTTCTTGTTTTCGAAAGCGACTTCAAAGCTGTCCGAATCACAGTAAACAACCATATACTTGAGTCCCTTTGAGTCGCTAACTGCATGGAAGCTGTAATTACCGTCCGTGCCGTCAACAGGTACGAGGAATTTGGCTACTGCCGCTTCCTTCAGGACAGCTATCATGTTCTCTTCGGAATTATCCGTGCGGATCGAACCTAAAAGTTCAACCAGCTTCTCATTTTCTATTCTCTCGATCTTGTTTGAATTCTCACTCATTTCCTTATCCTCTTATCTTCAGAATACCATCTTAACAGCCCATGCCCAGAACATTATCGTAACAAGCATGAACACCATTGACAATGATACGGTGCGTGCCGAAAAATGCGGAGCGACTTCGTAGTTCTCGGCAAATATAACATTCATGGAGCCGCAAGGCAAAGCGCACATAAGAACGACAACGCTCTTGGTCTCAGGTACTATTGTAAACCAGTTTGAAAGAAGCATCACAGCACCCATTACAAGACCCGGCAAAACGATGAGTCTTAATGCTGAAACCACATATGCCTTCTTGTCCGTCAGGAGCTTTTTTATGTTGACGCTCGCAAGCATTGAGCCCATTACGATCATGGACATGGGAACGGTCATGTCGCCTATCAGCTTAAACGTATCGGCAATAAAACCGGGCATTCTCCACGGTATGACGAACATGACGATCGCAAGGATCGATGCAACCGCAACTGAACTCTTGAACATGTCCAGAAGCGCGAAACGCGGCTTTTTGGAAAACAGATAGACCGCATAAGTATAGAAGAAAATGTTGTAGCAGAGATTAAATACCGCAGCGAGCAAAAGGCCGTAACTTCCGTACAGAGCTTCCATCAGAGGGAACCCTACAAAGCCGGTATTTGCAAAGACCGTGCAGGTGATCATTATCCTCTTCTCGTCTTCAAGTATGTTGACCTTTTTAAGAGATAATCTCAGGGCAACAAGCGATATCACATAATAGCCGATCGCGATCGCAGCACATGCGATCATTCCGTTAACCGCATCCGTGGAATAAGTATGCTGGCTGGAATTGATAATCATGAAAGGCAGGACAGCCTTAAGCAGGATATCCGATAATGCCCTCTCGCCGCTGCTGCCAATTACTTTGGATTTGTTTAAAGCAAAACCTAATAACAGGAAAATGAATATCTTGAAAAAAACTATATAGACCTGAACCATTAGATCAATCGTTGCCTGAAAGAAGCGTTGCTCTTACGGCGGAACGGTAACCCTCCATCTTCTCGGATACTTCAAATGCAGACATCTTAGGCTCATATGAAGCACCTGCTTTGTAGAACTTACAGGTCTGTTCAGGCGATTCAAAAACACCTTCCTGAATACCGGCCGCAAGTCCCGCACCCATGGCGGTCATCTCATCACTTAATGCTCTCGTAATCGTTACACCTAACAGATCAGACTGAAGCTGCATAAGGAAATTGCTTGCACAGACTCCGCCGTCGACTTTCATCTGGCCTGCCTTGATTCCCGTATCATCTGTCATCAGGTTAACAAGCTCCGTAACCTGATATGCAATCGATTCAACTCCGGCTCTGACTATCTGTGCCCTGCCCGTGCCTCTTGTAAGACCGGTTAAGACACCTCTCGCATCAGGTTTCCAATAAGGTGCGCCCAAGCCCGTAAATGCCGGAACTAAATATACACCGCCGCAGTCCTCAATGGAATTGCAAAAATCATCACATTCTTTAGGATTTTGGATAAATCCAAGCTCATCTTTGAGCCAGCTTATTACCGAACCTGCCTGGAAAATGCTTCCTTCAAGAGCGTAGTTAGTAACGCCTTTTATCGACCATGCGCACGATGTAAGAAGTCCGTTTTTGGAGAACACGGGATCGGTGCCGAGATTCATCAAAGTGAAACTTCCGGTGCCGTATGTGGTCTTGGAATCGCCTTTGTTTATTGCGCCCTGGCCTAAAAGAGCAGCAGGCTGGTCGCCTAAAACACCCGTGATGTGAACACCGTTTACCGACATAAGATCTGATATCTCTTCATCAGTAAAACCGTTTGATTTCAGATACTCTTCCTTAAGTTCGATCTGTCCGTAATCGGCACATGATTCCATCGGCTTTGCGAGTGTTTTTTCGGGGATTCCGAAGAGGTCCAAAAACTCCTGATCGTATGCTTTTTTGGATATGTCGAAAAGCATCGTTCTTGAGCAGTTCGAATAGTCTGAAGCATAAGACTTTCCGTTCGTAAGTCTGTATACGAGGAACCCGTCGATCGTTGAAAGATAAGCTTCACCGCTTAAGCAGCGCTCTTTTAAGCCGCCGGTGTTTTCGAGCAGCCAGAGCATCTTTGTCGCAGAAAAATACGGGTCGATCTTAAGACCTGTTATCTCGGTGATCCTTCTGCTCTGTTCCCTTATCTCAGGACGTCTGCAGATATCAGATGTTCTTCTGCACTGCCATACGATAGCCTGTGTGAAAGCTTCTCCTGAAGGCGCAAAAGCGATCGTCGTTTCACGCTGGTTTGTGATGCCCATGCTGACGATGTTTCCCTTTGCCTCCGGGTGCTCAGCAAGGAGCATCGCAACCGCTTTTAGAACTGATACATATATCTCCTCTGCATCGTGAGATACCCAGCCGGGCTGAGGATAATACTGCTTAAAAGGAACATGCGTACCCTGTGACAGATTACCTTCCTCATCAAGAAGAAAAGCCTTGGTTGAAGTAGTACCCTGATCGATGCAAAGAATGTATCTCATGAGGTTTCTCCTTATCTGAAATAGATCCTGTTGAGATTTCTGTACCAGTCGTTATCTATTGAATCAAAGTCTTCCTTGGTAAACCTTACGACCCAGTTGCCTGTGGGCGTTCCGGGAATGTTCATTCTCGTATCGCCGCCGTAGCCGAGCATATCCTGGATCGGGATAATAGCAACATCCGCATGGCTCATCCAGAGAGTCTTGATAATCGCTCTGCATGAACCGCTGTGCGTACCGCCGTCGCCCCAGTTATCGCCTGAGAAACCGCAGTATTCAAGACACGTCTTTCTTACTTCCTCAGGGCTGTCCCAGAGCCATCCGAGAAGTGTGTTGTTATCGTGTGTGCCTGTGTAAGCAACGCAGTTATTAACGAAGTTGTGAGGAAGGAATGAGCTGTTGTCTCCGGGATAGAATGCGAATTCCATTACGCGCATTCCGGGGATTCCGACCTTGCCCATGAACTCCATGAGATCGGGAGTAACTTCGCCAAGATCCTCTGCGATAAGACGTGATCTGTCTTTGAACTTCTTATCGTATGCTTCAAAGAAATCAAGACCCGGACCCGGTATCCACTTGCCGTCTCTTGCAGTCTCGGCATTTGCATCGATCTCACAGTAAGAAGAGAACGCACGGAAATGGTCGATTCTAAGATAGTCGAAAAGTTTGAAGTTATCTTCAAGTCTGCTCATCCACCATGCATAGTGGTCTTCTTTCATCTTCTTCCAGTCGTAGATGGGGTTGCCCCAGAGCTGTCCGTCTGCACAGAAATAATCCGGCGGAACTCCTGCGACGCTCTCGAAAACAAGTGCCTCCGGCTTCGGTTTTCTGGGTTCCTTCAAAGGTTCTTCGGACTCTTTCTTGTCCTTCTCCTGCTTTTCGAGATCCTTCCTGTATTTGTCCAAAGCCTTCTCATAATCCTTGAGGACCTTGTTGACTTTGGCTGCGGAAGCCATCTTGAAAAGATTTCTGCTTGCCCATACGTCAGCCGAATCGCCTGATACGTAGAAAGGGATATCTCCGATTATCGAGATTCCAAGATCGTTGATCTCCTTTTTGATCTGTGTCCATTCGTCGAAGAAGAGATACTGTACAAAGCCGTGATATCTGTAGTTGGGATCGTTCTTAAGTTCTGCTACTGCAGCCTTATCGTAGTTTCTGAGTCTGGAATCAGACCACTCCCACCAGGGCTTTCCGAAGTCCGCATCCTTTACCGTCTGGTAAGCTGCAACATCCTGGACCCACTTGTTGTCCTTGATGAACTTATCGGCCTTTGAAAGGAGCTCCTTATCAGCACGCTCAAACGCTTTTCTAAAGAGCTCATCTCTGTTGGTCCTTAAGAAATCGTAGTCGATTCTCCATTTATTCTGGTTGTACTCAGCCTGCTGGACCTCGGAAGGCGCGAGAAGTCCTCTCTTCTCAAGTCTTCTGGGATCGATAAAAAGCCAGTTGCCTGCAAATGCAGAGAAACTCTGGTAAGGGGAATTACCCATTCCGGGATAAGAGAACGGCAGAACCTGCCAATATTTCATTCCCTGGGAAGCCAACTGCTTCGCGAAGTCAATTGCCTCCTGTCCCATCACGCCCGTACCAAACGGTCCCGGGAGTGAGCTGATATGCATCAGAACGCCTCCGCCACGTATCATTATTTGTAATTCCCTTCTTTCTTATATATAATTACTTGTCTTTGAAGCAAGAACTTTAATTAGAATATTATACATTTATTGAGGGCAAAATGAATTCAGTTGATGAAATAAAAAGACGCCGCACCTTTGCGATCATATCGCACCCGGACGCAGGTAAGACAACAATCACAGAGAAACTTCTCCTTTACGGAGGAGCCATCCATCAGGCAGGCTCGGTAAAAGCCCGTAAGGCTGCGCGCCATGCCACATCAGACTGGATGGAGATCGAGAAAAAGCGTGGTATCTCCGTTACTTCATCTGTAATGCAGTTCGAATACGACGGCTGCCACATCAATATTCTTGATACCCCCGGCCACCAGGACTTCTCCGAGGATACATACAGAACGCTCTGCGCTGCTGACTCCGCGGTAATGGTCCTTGACGGCGCAAAGGGTGTCGAGGCTCAGACCATCAAGCTTTTCCAGGTTTGTAGAAGACGCGGTATCCCGATCTTCACATTCATTAACAAGATGGACCGTGCCGCTAAAAATCCTTTCGACCTCATGGACGAGCTCGAAAAGGTCTTGGGCATCAGATCCGTCCCTATCAACTGGCCTATTGGAACAGACGGTGACTTTGAAGGCGTTTACGAGAGAGAATCAAGAAACGTCCTCCTTTTCGACCGCGAAAACAACGACCACGGTGCATCCATGGTTACACAGAGCGTATCAGGCATCGACGACCCGAAGCTTGATGAGATGCTCATGACAGGCCACCTCGAGACATTAAGAAACGATATCGAACTTCTCGACATGGCAGGTGACGAGCTTGATATGGATAAGGTCCTCAAAGGAGAGCTGACACCCGTATTCTTCGGTTCAGCCATCACCAACTTCGGTGTAGAGCCTTTCCTTCAGCACTTCCTCAAGATGAGTCCCGGACCCGCCGTTCACCACACGACAGACGGCATGATCGAGCCTGAAGATACAATGTTCTCAGGCTTCGTATTCAAGATCCAGGCAAACATGGACCCTTCACACAGAGACCGTATGGCATTCATCCGTATCTGCTCCGGCCAGTACGAGAAGAACATGACCGTAAATCTCATGCGCACAGGCAAGAAGATCACTCTTGCACAGCCCCAGCAGTTCATGGCACAGGACAGAGCCATCACCGAAGAGGCATACGCAGGTGACATCATCGGTATCTTCGATCCCGGCAACTTCAGGATCGGCGACACGATCATCTCATCAAACAGAAAGTTCGAGTTCGACCCAATCCCTGTATTCGCACCCGAGAACTTTGCACGTGTTGAGCCTAAGGATTCAATGAAGCGTAAGCAGTTCCTCAAGGGCATCGAGCAGCTCTCACAGGAAGGCGCAGTCCAGCTCTACAAGCAGCCGAACATCGGTACCGAGACATACGTAATGGGCGTTGTCGGTATCCTCCAGTTCGACGTTCTTGAATACAGACTCAAGTCAGAATATAACGTTGATATCGTAAGAACACCTCTGCCCTACCGTCTCGCTCGCTGGGCAAAATCCGAAGTCGAGGGGTTCGACGCTAAAGATCTTACTCTCACTTCAACATCACTCCTCGTATTAGACAGAGACGACGAACCTGTAGTTCTTTTCGAATCCGAATGGGCAGTCGACTGGGCAATCGATCACAACGAAAAGATGAAGCTGTCATTCGAGAACATCAATTCAAAGTAATAAGTGATCAAAACAAAAGAAACGAAAAGAGGATGCTCAGGCATCCTCTTTGTTATTTCAGATATAGTAAAATCATCCGTTCATTTTATCTTTCAGTGTGCTCGGTGAGATCAGTCCCATCCCTTCACAGAAGCCAACATTTTTACCGATATATATTTGCAGTTCTTTAATTTCATTTTTTCAGATCCTTACACTGACCTTTATTCAATTACCTTATCCTGAATGATTATCTCACATGTATTAAGCTTCGGAACATACATCGCCCTTGTATACTGACCGGGATTGTATATCAGTTCTTCAAGTTCTGCCTGACCGATACTGACAAAACGGGATAAGCTTTCAACTATTGAAGAATGATAAGGGTAACATTCCATTCTCGAAGCCTTCAATTCTTCAAACAGATCCGCATTTACGGTAATGAAATATACATTTCCGTTATAGCCGCTGTTGTTAAGTGCATCAAGAGCATTCTGAAGTTCTTCATCAGTAACATCATCTTTCAGATAAACTCTGAAATATGTTTTCTCCCTATTGAGCTGTGCTTTATATTCTTCCACTGTTGCAATGCTGTTTGCCGTTACGAGATCAATACCTACGGAATCACCATATTCGAAAAAATCTTCAACAATATAGCAATCCTCAAAACAGTTTCCGATAATGCTTTCAAGTTCGTTGTTCAATTCGGGAGCAAATTTTAAATGAATATAATTCTCACTGACAATCTGACCTTTCCAGTCGCATTCACCGAGTGTAAATAATCCTTCTGCAGAATAAGCCGTAAAGCCTAAATATGCACCGGTATCAGGAATGCCAAGTCTTCTTTCATCCATCTCTTTTACTTCAAAAGATGTACCGTATGTTTTCTCCAACTGGCCTGCGATCTTTGCTTTTAAGATATCGTCGTAAATCTCTGTGTTGTATATGGCAAACACGCCTGCTATAACCAACAGCAGAATAATTACCGTTACTTCAATTATTGTTTTTTTCTTCATTCTCCACTCCTTAACCTATGTGATGAAGTGCATAGTAAAATTTGAAATTATCTGATACTACGATCTTATTAAAAAAAGTATTTACCATATCATTTTCAGGTGCACCATTCATATAACCTTCTTTACCGAACTGGTATGAGTAAACAGTTCCGTCCTTGTATTCAACTGCGATCCTCCAATAACATTTATCAGGATCTATTTCATCTTTGAGCAGATCTCTTCTGAATGCATTTCTATAATCAGCTGCCTCCGCATCAGTCAGTTCATACACCTGGTAATCTTCAGGTTCAGCACGGAAACTGTCATTACGGGTACCGTAAGTAACGGTCTTTGTTTCAAGATCAATAACACCATACATTACGGTCCAGACATTATCCTGATTGGCTTTGCTCAGTGCGATCCTTTTAATTTCAGAATTGTCTGGAAAAGCTCCCGTGCATCTGCCGCCTAAGAAAAGATATCTGTCTTCTTCGGGAACCTCAGGAAACTGCTCGGCATACAGCACAGTCGAAGGTTCTGTTGTTACAGTTGTTTCTGTTGTTTCAGGTTCTTCAGATGTCTCTGTTGTTACAGATTCGGTGAAATCATCTTCTGTCTCTTCGATTGCAACAGCTTTCGGCTTACTTTGATGTATTTCATCCGTTTCACGTGCCGTAACTGCAGGTTCACTGCAGGCAGATAAAACAAGACCGGCAGTAAGAGCTAATATCCCCAAATTCAGTTTCCTTTTCATAACACACAGTCCCCCCATTTTGATCGATCATACTAAATACAGATAAAAGAGAATAATTGTTGCAGAAATAAAAAGGCATCTCATGTGATTGAGATGCCTTCTGATTTTTGCTGTTGATCAGTTATCAGTCTGACGGACCGGGATCGTTGGAATCATCGGGATCAACGGTTGCTGAAGAAGTCTCTGCAGGAGCGGGTGCGGGTGCAGGTGCTGCGGGAGCTGCCTCAACAGGTGATGTCTCTTCAACAGTATTTGCATAGGAAGAAGAGAATGCATCGATTCCGGAATAATCCTGAGGATATACGACACTTAAGTCACCGTTAGCAACATAGATCTTCTCGAAGTCAGGACCGTCTACGGTGAGCTTATCGATAAGTCTTGTAGCAAGACCTTCAACGATCTTGCTCTTCTCGAGGAGGATCCTCTTTGTATCCTCGTAGCATGTGTCGATGATCTGCTTGATCTCCTCATCGATCTCAGCTGCAGTCTGATCAGAATAGCTCTGAACCTGACCCATTGAGTAGCCGAGGAATACTTCCTCGTTCTCATCACCGAATACCATGTTGCGGAACTTCTTGGAAAGACCGTAACGCTTGATCATGTTCTTGGCAATGTTATTGCACTGCTGCAGGTCGGATGAAGCGCCTGTGGAAACTTCGCCGAGGAAGAGCTCTTCTGCGGCACGTCCGCCCAATGACATCTTGATGGTATCAAGGAGCATCTTCTCTGTGTAGAAATCCGTATCCTCGATAGGCTTATATGCTGTGAAACCGCCTGCTCTTCCGACAGGAACGATCGTTACACGGTCAACCTTTTCGAACTCTGATGTTGCACGGAGAACTACTGCGTGACCTGCTTCATGGTAAGCGGTAAGACGCTTAACCTTATCGCTGAGCTTCTTGGAATTTTTCTGGGGACCCATCTGCACTCTGAAAGTAGCATCAGTGATCTCCTTCATTGTGATCTCTTTCTTGTTGTGACGAGCTGTCATGAGAGCTGCTTCGTTAAGAAGGTTCTCAAGATCGGCACCTGTAAATCCTACTGTGGACAAAGCAACTTCGTGAAGGCTTACGTCCTTTGCAAGAGGCTTCTTGCGTGCGTGGATCTTGAGGATAGCCTCACGCTCGTCAGCGTCAGGCATGTTGACCATGATACGTCTGTCGAAACGGCCCGGACGGAGAAGTGCGGGGTCGAGTACGTCAACACGGTTTGTAGCAGCCATAACGATAACATTTGAAGTAACATCGAAACCATCCATCTCAACGAGGATCTGGTTCAACGTCTGCTCACGCTCATCCTGACCGCCGCCAAGACCTGCGCCTCTCTTACGGCCGACTGCATCGATCTCATCGATGAATACTACGGAAGGAGCTTCCTTCTTTGCATCGGAGAAAAGTGATCTTACACGTGATGCACCGACACCTACGAGCATTTCAACGAAGTCTGAACCTGAAATATAGAAGAACTTAACGCCTGCCTCACCTGCAACGGCTCTTGCAAGCAATGTCTTACCTGTACCCGGAGCACCGTAGAGCAGAACGCCCTTCGGGATCTTAGCGCCGAGCTCCTGATACTTCTTAGGATTCTTAAGGAAATCAACGATCTCCTGGAGTTCTTCCTTCTCTTCTACGGAACCTGCAACATCGGAGAACTTAACCTTATCTTTATTGGGATCGGATACTCTCGCACGGTTGCTTCCGAAACTGAATACGCTGTTTCCGTCTCTGCTCTGTCTTGTAATGCTGAGGAACAATACCACAACGATAACAAGTGAGATACCGAACATTACTACGTTTACTACCAAAGACCAGTCGAAAGGCTCTGAATAGTTGTAGTCTTCGATCTTGCCCTGTGCCTTTGCTTTATCAAGCTTCAAAACGAGATCGTCAACGAATTCATAAGGAACATCCTGTGTTACCTCAGAATTGAGCCCCTCTTCGTTCTTGTAGCTGACGACAACTGTCGTTCCCTTGATTTCAACAAGGCTGACCTCGTTATTTTCATCTTCAATGATGCTCATTACGTCAGAAAGAGTAGCCTTTTCCTTCTGTCCGTAATTGCCGCCGAATACGATAGTCGAGAATGCGATCAAAATGACTATCATCAGGACGTAGAAAAACAATCCTCCGCCTATCGGTCTAAAACTCTTTTCACTCTTATCCTTATCAGACACTTTCTCTTATTCCTTTCTTACGATCCTAACATCGTCGAAATCTCTATATTTGCCGTCAAGGTCAAGACCATATCCGACAATGAATTCATCCGGGATGGTGATCCCGTTATAATCAGGTTTAAGGTCATTCACTCTTCTGCTCGGCTTGTCGAAAGCTGTGCAGATCTTAAGTGACTTAGGGCCTCTCTCAAGAAGCTTTTCCTTGAGGAGCGCCAGCGTTCTTCCGGTATCAATGATATCTTCAACGATAAGAACGTTCATATCCTTGATATCGTAAGACATATCCTTCTTTATCTTGAGTTCTCCTGTGGAGTACTCGCCTACATATGAAGATACCTGCATGAAGTCAACAATGACAGGCATATCGAGGCGTCTTACAAGATCGGCAGTAAAGATGAAAGCTCCTGTGAGGATTCCTACAACAACAAGAGGCTCGCCGTTGTAATCACGGTTGAGTTCGGCACTCACACGATCGAGCATCTGCTCTATCTCATCATGAGAGATCAATACTGTGTCAGTATTAATAGCCATAGTCATTACTGCCTTTCTATCGCAATCTTTATAAGCTCGTCAGGTCCGTCTGCTTCAGCACGTGCTGCGATATATCTTTCACGGCTGACGGCATTGGTAAATCCCACGCCGTGTCCGAACCCCGGTAACCACAATATTTCCCCGTCCTTCTCGAAAAAGATTATCTGCTTTCTTGCAGATTCGGGGATCTTAAGGTCAGTCATAAGGCGGTTAAGCTCTTTGCTGCCCGAGGAACCTGCTCTTCTCATGCGAAGACCGGATCCTGATCCTGTGCAATTACCTGCTGTGAGTCCGCCCTCACGGATCGCTTCCACGGGGCAAAACCACAATAAGCAATTATACTCCAAATCACCCTTATTCTCAAATCTCGACACCCTGATTTTTAGGGCAGAATTAGGGATTTGAAGGACAATTTCACCGTCATTCGGGATATCTTCAGTCTTAAGTTCGAGCTTTAACGGTCCGTCAGATACCAGAAAGCCCATGTTTTCGGCAATTTTCGCTGCCAATACCTCTGTTTTTCCTGATTCTGCGAATCCGAACACATCTTCATGCCTGTATGCTTTTCTTCCGAACGGCATATCAAGGATAAGTTCGCCTGACGTATCACGGTTCAGCATTGATGAGCAGTCAGATAAGTGAGTCTCTTCAAAATCGATGAGGTCGCCGAACGTCTCATACCAGAGAAGCCTGATAACACGTGATTTCAGGGCCATATGAAGATCTTTGATCTCTTTTACCGAAAGCACGGGATGACCCGAAAGACTGCTTCGGCCGGACACATAGGCCTTGCCTGCAGCGTCGCTGATATAATCAAGGTCGTCGCTTAAGAGCTTATAAGTTCTTGCAAGAGGAACTGCAGGATCTTCGTTATAGTATCCTCCGATCTTCGGAAGAATATCATTGCGCCATGTGTTCCTGGTGCCGTCTGTCGAAAGATTTGTCTGGTCCACCGCATACTTGATTCCGCGGCTTTCAAGATATCCGACCAGCTCGCTCTTATTGAGACAAAGAAGAGGCCTGATGATCCTTCCGGTAATGCTTTTCGGATTCACGAGACCTTCCAGGCCTGAGCCTCTGAAGAGATTCATCATCATTGTCTCTGCAATATCGTCTTTGTGATGGGCGATCGCTATCCTTACTTTTTTCGAAGTAGCCTTTTCAATCGCTGCCGCATATTGTTCAAATGCTTCGTAACGCAGAATTCTTCCCGCCGTTTCATCGGAAATGCGGTTAAGCTTTGCAAATCCGGCACAGTCGAAATCTATTACTTTAAGTTCGATTCCGAGATCTTCACACAGTGTCTTTACCTGTGCGGCCTCCTCATCACAGACCTCAGGTCTTAAATGGTGATTGCAGTGAAAAGCGCGGATATCGCAACCGATATCCTTACGGTCTTTTAATGCCTTGAGAATACAAAGAAGTGCAACGGAATCAGGACCTCCGGACAATCCGACAACAACAGTGCCGCAGTCAAAAAGCCCCTTAACCCTTGAGAACTCAAGGACCTGATCTAAGATCGGATCTGACTTTGACTTATCTTCTTTCAAAACTTAAAACCCGCTCGGGAAATCGTCATTTGCCTGAGCAAAGAAATCATCACCTTCGGGCGGTATATCGGCATTGTCAGGCATGGGAGGTTCCGGGATCGGACCCTCGTCCGTTGTTACACTGTCAAAATTATAATTCTGAGCTGCGGCATCACCGTCAACAGTTCTTGTATAGGAGCTTCCGCCTTCCTCAGGATCTTTGTCATTATGCTCGATAAACAGCGTCTTTCTGGGAACCCACCATACGGAATCTCTGCCCGTCTTGCCGTGACGGTTCTTGGACAGATAGATATATGCGGGCTTCGCATCACTGTTATCCTTGAAATTGACTGCTTCAGGAGCATCATCAGAAGCTCCCTCTTCGTCCTTTTTCTTGTAGTAATCAGGCCTGTCGATAAACATTACAGTATCGGCATCCTGCTCGATTGCACCTGAGTCTCTCAAGTCGGAAAGCTGAGGTGTGTGATCGTCTCTTTGCGCAGCGCCTCTGGAGAGCTGTGAAAGAGCAATAAACGGAATGTTGAATTCCTTGGCAAGAAGCTTCAAGCTTCTGGAAATATCGGTAACTTCTTCATTACGCGATCTTCCGCTCTTGCCCGGCATCGTCATGAGCTGCAGATAGTCGATGATTACGAGTCTGGGCTTGTTGGGGCCTGCAAAAAGCTGCTGAAGCTTGGACTTCATCGTCATAGGATTTGTATCTGAATTATCGTCGATAAAGATGGGATATTCCGCAAGTTTTTCGAGCGCACGGTCAATCTGCTTTTTATCGCTGTCAGTCATCTTATGAGAGTAGATGATCTCGCTTACGGGCTTATTCATGAATGTGGACATAAGTCTCGAAGCGATCTCCTGCTTGCTCATTTCGAGTGAGAAAATTGCTACGGGATTCTGATAGCTTGCAACGTTTGCAGCCATATTGATCGCAAGCGCGGACTTACCCATACTGGGGCGCGCAGCAAGGATATTAAGAGATCCGGGTCTTAATCCGCCAAGCATGGAATCGAGCCTCGGATAGCCGAGTTTTACCTTTCCTCCGGAACTGTCATCTTTAAGTTCTGAAGTGATCTCATTCATGGTGAGCTTCAAGATCTCGGGCATGCCCTCGAAACCTTTGGTCTCGCCGACGCCTCTTAAGCGTGAGATCTCACCGATCGCATAGTCTACTGCTTCATTGGAGCGGAGTTTGCCGCCCAATGTCTTTTTCCTGATGTCTTCGACTGCACTAAGGAGCTTAGCTCTGCTGCTTCTTTCCTTAATGGCATCGACGTAACCGTCAAATGCCGAAGATACGGCTGTCTGGTCGCCTACACGGTATACATATCTCCTGCCGCCTGCCTTATCGGCAAGTCCTCTTCTCTCGATCTCGGCAAATACCGTGATACGGTCGATCTTGGCATTCTCGAGGAACATGTCGGAGATGACGCTGAAGATGATGCGGTTGCGCGCATCGGTAAAATCGCCTTCTTCTATCCTGTTCTCAACAGTACCGAGAATAGCCGTGTCTTTGCGCATGCAAAGCGAGAGCAGGGCCATTTCGGCTTCGACATCAACATTGTCGAATGAACCCTGATCGATAAGATTATTCATGTAGTCCTGATTATCAGCCATGTCAGTATCAGTTTCTCATCAAGCGCCTGTTACGACTTCAACATTGATATCGGCAGATACCTGGGGGTGAAGCTTAACTCTTGTCTTGAACATGCCTGTGTTCTTGATGGGGTTTGAGATAACGACCTTCTTCTTGTCGATATCAAAACCTTCCTTCTTAAGGCTGTCTGAAATATCCTGTGCAGTAACAGCACCGTAGAGTCTTCCGTCAGCGCCGCCTCTTGCGACTACCTTGAAGACTTTGCCGTCGAGGATCTTCTTAGCATCCTGAGCCGCGATAAGAGCTCTTCTCTCATGCTCGGCCTTGGCACCGGTCTGAAGCTTTACTTCATTAAGATTTGCGGAAGTTACTTCCTTTGCAAGTCCTTTCTTAAACAGAAAATTCCTGGCATAACCGTCGCTTACGTTAACGACCTCATTTGACTTGCCTACATTCTTTACATCTGAAAGAAGAATTACCTTCATAACAATAAACCTCCGCTTTCGCCCTATTATCTTTTACAAAACAATCGGGCTATCTCCTAAGAACATATTATATGCCCTGGAGGTGCCCGATTGTAATAAATTTTTTAAATTATAACTTAGCTTGCGTGATTTGTGTAAATCACGGGTGCTGTTGTCCCAAAAACGGATTACTGAACCGTGTAGGGCAAGATAGCAACCTGACGTGCACGCTTGATAGCTGTTGTAAGCTCACGCTGGTGGATTGCGCATGTGCCAGTCATTCTCTTGGGAAGGATCTTTCCGTTCTCGGAAATGTACTTCTTGAGAGTAACTTCATCCATAAAGTCGATAGCCTCAACCTTATTTGCGCAGAAGTTGCAAACCTTCCTGCGTGTTCTTCTCTGTCTCATTCCGCCGGCAAAATCTCTACCACCGGCTCTGGGTGCTCTGTTCTCTGCCATTTTGAGTGATCTCCTTTAATTAAATCTCAAATGGAAGCTCACCGGACTGACCTTCATCAAAACCGCCCATCGTAGGTGCATCGATCTGCATGTTGGGAGCAGTGGGTGCACTTGCTGCAACTGAATCAGTTGCCGGGGGATTGAAAGACTGCGTAGGAGCAGGCTCCTGACGATATGTGTCTCCGGATGTCGCACCGGAAGATTCTACGAACTCAGCCTCGTCGATAACGACTTCGGTAATGAACTTTTTCTGTCCGCTCTGATCATCGTAGCTTCTTGTCTGAATGCTTCCTACCAAACCGATACGGTTGCCTTTACGGAAATACTTCTGGATAAAGACTGCCGTCTGGCGCCAAGCGACACAGTTGATGAAATCAGCCTGTCTCTGGCCATTCTGATCTTTAAAACGTCTGTCAACTGCTACTGTGAAGTTGCAGAACTGGGTCTGGTTTGAAGTGACCTTAACTTCCGGGTCCTTGGTAAGTCTTCCGACTAATTCTACTTTGTTCATTTACTGTTACCTTCCTGTCTTAAGTGATTACTCACCGACACGAACAATGAGATAACGGATAACGCCATCAGTGATCTTGAGAACACGCTCAAGTTCCTTAGGGAAATCGCTCTCGGCAGTAAATACTGTCTGAACATAGTAGCCGTTCTTCTGACCTTCAATCTCGTAAGCGAGCTCACGTGTTCCGATTGTGTCGAATGCATCAATCGTAGCACCTGATTCGATCTTAGCCTTAATTGTGTCAGTAAGAGAAGCAATGCCCTCCTCACCTGCAGCGGTGCTGAGGATTGTGATCAAACGATACTGGTTTGCCATTGTTATTCACCTCCTTCTGGACTTTACGGCCCGGCCTGATCCGGGCAAGGATGCCGCCTTTATATAAACGGCAACGAGAAGAATAACACAGCAACAGAACCAAAGTCAAGCATTTACTATATATAAGAGCTGTTATCGCCGTTCTGTGTCCTGCCTAATTCTTACAGGGAGATTCTAACAACCCGAAATTCAAAATTCTACCCTTTCAGAGCAGATTGAGACTTTAGAGGGTCATTTGAGACCAGTCTCAATTTTTTCTGTCCCAAAAAGTGAATTAAACCCTTGATGCGCCGAGGTCTTTGAGGATGTAGGGGAACAACAGCTCAAGCCATGCTTTAAGGGCTTTTGCGGTATGAAGATATGTCTCGTAATTCTCTCCTGAAGGGTCAGGAACAGAAATGGACATGACTCTTCCTGAAGAGTCTTTCATGACAAGTCCGTTAGCGGCAGCAAATGTCGACAGAGAGAAGACCTTGTCCTTTATCTCAGGGAAAGCCTTGGTTATTGCAAATGCCTGTTCATCCCTTACCGTCAGGATAAGATCATTGCAGTCGTAGATGGCGGGATTTGCCCTTCTTGATTCGATTGAACTTAAACCGAGACCTGTAAGTTCTCTTACAGCCTTATCCATCTGTGAATCAGGATCAAGTCCGTCCATCGCAGTAAGTCCTGCTGATTCACAGTAGATCTCAAATCCGGTATCTGCGGCTAAATTCGAAATGTAAGGTTCATTCTTTTCGAGCATGCGTCTCATAAGAGCTTCGCAGCATGCAGACAAAGAAATATTGTTATCGTCAACAAAGAGTACGGAACCCGTATAGGTGTCCTTGAAAGCATCGATCGGAAGCGGCGTTCTTGAAGGCCTTGCAGGTGCGGGCATACCGGGAGTAAGCTCCTCTTTTTTGCCGGATGCTTTTGAAAGTCTGTTCATGTAAGCTACCGACAACCCTTCACCGGTGAAGCCCTGCGCAAGTATTACATCGACTTCCTGAACGTCTAAAAATCTCAGGCCTTCGAAAAGGCCGTGTGATGCACATGCTACGTCGACAGTCTTACCGTAAACGCAGAATTCTATATGTGCGGAAAGGATCTTGTCATTGAGCTTGTCGTAAACAGCTTTTATCTCGCTGCCGCAGTAAAGACCGATCCTCGTAAACGGATTTTTGGAAAGGAGTTCTCTTGATCTGAGGATGAAAGGAGAAGCGATATTTACAAGTTCCTTTGCCTCGTCATCTGAAAGTTTCTTAAGGTCTTCAACCGTGAAAGAACTATTGGCAATCTTACCGTCTGAACCTATGGCATCGTCGCCTGTTATCTTTGTTCCTTCAGGCATCTCCATTATCTCGACCTGTGCATAAGGAGCATAGTGACGGTACTTCATTCCGGGAGATCTCGGTGCCTCTTTGCCTGACAATGAACCTGCCATAACAGCCTCCTTATTCTTCAGAACCGAATCAATGTCTGCCTTTGTAACCGCGCCGGGTCTTAAGATGACAGGATCTGTTCCTGTACAGTCAACGACTGTCGACTCAAGACCAAATTCGGAATCGCCGCCGTCTATTACCGCATAGATATATCCGTCCATATCTTCGATGACCGATCTTGCACCCGTGGGTGAAGGTCTGCCCGAAAGATTTGCGGAAGGTGCCGCAACAGGAACACCACAGTATTTAAGGAATTTATTTGCAACGGGATGTGAAGGCATTCTTACGCCTACCGTATCAAGACCTGCAGTGGTCTGATCCGATATGGAATCCGCCTTCTTCATTACTATCGTGATGGGACCGGGCATGAAAGCATCGATGAGGGTCTGTGCCAGAGGAGTGATCTCAGAAACGATGTCCTTGATCTGTTCCTTATCACCGATATGGCAGATGAGCGGGTTGTCAGCAGGACGTCCCTTTGCTTCGAAAACTCTCTTTACCGCTTCGCCGTTTCCGGCATCGCATCCAAGGCCGTAAACGGTCTCTGTGGGGAAACCTATTACCTCACCGTTTCTCAAATGCTCAGCAGCATCCTTTAATGCTGCATCGTCGTCTGATTCTATAAGTAATGTTTTCTTATACTTCTTTTCGCGGTCCATAAATATCACCTTAGATTTATTCTTCGCTGCCGCCGGCGTTATCTGCCGCCTGAGCAAGAGTAAGTGCATCTACTATCTCATCAAGATCGCCTGCAAGGATACTGTCCAGTTTGTAAAGAGTCAATCCTATTCTGTGATCCGTCACTCTTCCCTGATGGTAATTGTATGTTCTTATCCTCTCGGATCTGTCACCCGTTCCGACCTGTGATTTTCTTTCGTCACTGATCCTGTCAACATCAGCCTGATGAGCGATCGCCCACAAACGTGACTGAAGGACTTCCATTGCTTTTTCCTTGTTCTGGATCTGTGATCTCTCGTCCTGGCAGGTTACGACCATGCCTGTGGGAAGGTGCGTGATTCTTATTGCGGAAGACGTCTTGTTGATATGCTGTCCGCCGGCACCCGACGCCCTGAATCTGTCGATCTTAAGATCATTGGGATTTATCTCTACGTCAGTAGGTTCAGCCTTAGGAAGAACTGCAACCGTTGCAGTTGAAGTGTGGACTCTTCCGCCCGATTCCGTGACGGGCACTCTCTGGACTCTGTGCACGCCGCTCTCAAACTTCATTCGCGAATAAACTCTCGGGCCGTCGATCTCTGCAACTATTTCCTTATAGCCGCCAAGCTCCGTCGGGCTCATATCAACTATGCTTACATCAAAACCTTTGAGTGCGGCATAGCCTTTATACATCTTGAAAAGGTCGGATGCGAAAAGCGCGGATTCCTCTCCGCCTGCTCCTGCCCTGATCTCAAGGATTACGGATCTTGAATCTCTCGGGTCGCCCGGAGCAAGGTAGATCATGAGTTCTTTTTCGAGATCAGCGAGTCTGTCTTTTGCATCGTTAAGTTCGCTGTTTGCAAGACTTCTCATCTCGTCATCGCCGCCGAGATCTCCGCTCTCAAGAAGAGCAAGGATTCCCTCGATTTCCTTTTCGCAGGCTTCGTAACTCTTGATTGCTTCCACCTGCGGATTGAGGGCAGCAAGTTCTTTGGAATACTTCGTATATTCATCAGGGCGTGACGCAACGGCCGGATCACTTAATGTTCCGGTAAGTTCTTCATATTTCGCCTTGATTAGATCTGTCTTGCTCTTATCTATAGCCATAGCTATTCAAAAGTATCACATAAGAATAATTATTTCCAATAAAGAAGCTGCTCCGAAAATGAAGCAGCTTCCGTATTCTTTTTGTGTTTTTCACTTATACCTGAGGTGCCTGAGGCGCTTGGGGCGGAGCCGGCGGAGCGGGCGGTACGGGTGCGGGTGCCTGGGGCACTGCCTGAACCACGGGCTGAGCAGGCACTACATTGGTCAATACCTCATACTCGAGCTTATGTCTCAAAGGTCTCTGGCAGCGCGGGCAGTATACGAATCCGTGCGGATACCATGCTCTGTGACCGAGATCGTATGTATGGTAATCAAATTCATAATAGCAATACTCACATCTGCAGTGGAAAGTCGGGTTATATGTGTCATATCCGGCAACGGGATAAGGATTAACAACACCGCTGTTCTGAACCCACGGCCTTGAAGGCTGGATTACCTGCTGAGGTGCCTGAACAGGTGCGGCTACCGGTGCTGCTGCGGCTGCGGGAGCAACTGCTGCTCCTGCCTGAGCCCTGAAATTAAATCCGCATTTCATGCAGAAATTGGCTTCATCCACCACCTGAGCTCCGCACTGATTACAGAACTTGCTCATCTATTTTTCCTCCTCTTATTCCATATTTATATATCTGAATAATTATAAAGCCTTTAATAGTTAATGGTCAAATCAGCTGTCTTTGCTGTCGTCGATTATGTTGCCCTTTTCCACATTGCGGTCGATGAGGTGTTCTTTCTCGTATTCCCATATATCTTCCGAACCGAGACGGACATTTTCGTTGCGCTTTAATACCCAGCTTAATCTGACGTCATGTTCTTTCCATGCACGGCCGTCAGTAGCATCGTTTAATATGAGCGGCTGGAAGCAGTCCATTGTTCTCGCAAATTTTGCTTCGGGAGTTTTCTGCTCTTCGAACTCGAGCCATACGGATTTAAAATATTCGGCCTGATCTTCGGGAAGAAGTCCGTACAGTTTGTCCGCTGCTTTTGCTTCGCGCTCAGCCTGAGTCTTCTTCCCTTCCTCATCGTAAGCATAGGTATCACCGGCGTAGATCTCTACTAAATCGTGGATTAGTAACATTGTTACAGTCTTTAAAACATCGATCTCGCTGTTTGAGTATTCGCTTAAGAGGAGTGTCATTATGGCCATGTGCCATGCATGCTCGGCATCGTTCTCATGAGTCTCACAATCCGTAAGATAACTCTGGCGCTTGATCATCTTCTCTTTATCGATCTCTCTGATAAATGCCATCTGCTTTTCAAATCTTTCAGGATCTTTCATAGGCGACTCCTTAAAATGTTTATATGATGATTATATATAAAAAAATAAATACCCGAATGCTTAACTTAAGCATCCGGGCTATGGTGGATGATACAGGGCTCGAACCTGTGACCCCATGCACGTCAAGCATGTACTCTAGCCAGCTGAGCTAATCATCCTTAAATGAACTTTGAAAGTATACCTTGTTTTATTCTCTTTGACAATCTGTTCTTTATTTTTGATTTTGAACTCATTTATTAACAAATTGTAAACAGGTTTGTTAACAATTCCCCTGCCATCGTTTGTCATTTTTCGAGCATTTTTATCAGATATTCGGTTTGAAGATATCAATTTACCTCCCGTAAACCTCTTGGAATTAATGGATTTCTTTACATTTTGCATCACTGTGCACAAAAACAAATACGGTCGATTGGTTAATCGCACAAATTAGGGAGAAAATATGAAAAATATGAACACATTGTGAACAGTCTGTGATATATTTGTTTCATACAAAACAAATCTTGTCTCGGGGGTGACAGCTTATGAAAAGGATTGGTAAGACACGTAGGGGCTTTACACTTGTTGAAATGGTTCTTGTTATTGCGATCATCGTAATTCTCGCAGGAACTATCATCGTAACTGCCGGAAGATTCCTTAATGGAGCAAATTCTGCTACATTCTCCGTTTCACAGCACAACAGCCAGATAGATTATGTTTATGATGTTTGCAGCGAAGCTATGAATTTAGATTAAGCTCGTCTCAAGGGTGAAAAAGACATCAAAACCTCTTATCCATAAAAGTGAAGCACGCAAAAAACCTCTCGGATCCCGAGAGGTTTTTTGTTGGTTTACTATTCTTAAAACTATTGCCTGATCTTATTCAAGAGTGATGTTCAGTATCTGGGGATTGTGGTCACTGTTAGCGAATCCGAGATCATGTATCTCATAAGAATCAACTCTGATGTTGGATGAGACAATGAATCCGTCGATAACATAATACTGAAGTGAATTGGGATCATTTCCTGCAAGAGGAGCATAGAGTGATCTGCATGAAGGAATATCCTCATACATCAGGAACTGCCATGTATTCTGATAAGCACTTACATCCATTGAAGCAGGCTGCCACTGTTCAGGAAAAACAGGATAATTGACTTTAACACTGGAGAAGCTCTGGTTGAAATCTCCGCCTGCGATTACGTAATTGCCTTTAGCAGTTTCCTCATTAAGGATATCCATCAGCATCTGTGCCTGAGCAGCCTTACCCTCACCATCATCATAAGCCTCAAGATGGAGATTTACGATTACGAGTTCTTTTCCGCCTTCAACAGGGATCCTTGTAACAAGAACGCATCTCTTAAGATTGATCGTCTTGACCGGCCATGAGAAAGGACAGGGCAGCTGGATTCTTGTAGCTGAAGTTGTCTCATAGTTTGAGTATGTGATAATACCCGAATCGATCTTTCCGTACGGCGGGATCGGGAACGGGAAATATGCAACCTTAAAGTTATATGCAAATGCACTGTTATTAAATCCGAGGCTGTCAAAATAATTAGTCTCGTCAATGTAATAACTTCTGCTGCTGTTCAGGTCGATTTCCTGAAGCAAAAGGATATCAGGATCCTGTGCTTTTACTTCGCTCACGATGGCATTGATGTTTTCTCTAACTCTGGTCTCATCACCTGTGTAGACCATCTTGCCGCCGTCCATAAAGAAATCGGCATTGTCACCCAAAGCGCCGTAACCGATGTTCCAGGCAACGAGCTTTATGGAATCTCCTGTTGACAGAGACATTGCCTGTCCGCCGATTGTCTCAACCGGAACTGCTTCCGTATCAGCCGGTTTGTACTCCACGATTGTAAGCACTGCCAACAATGCACCTGCAAGTATCACAAGGATAAGCACAATGATAAGCAAAGCTTTAAAGATCTTCTTTACAACCTTCATTTTCGCTCCTCCGGACTATAAGTCCCGTAAAAATCTATTGCCTATTATAAACTAACGCTCAAAAAATCAATAAATCATGAATCTTCATTTCTGTATAAAAACTCGACCCCATAATCTATCATTTCCCTAACTTCCGCATTAGTCCTTCTGCCGCCCTTTTTACGGTTACATCGCCAGCATAAGCACTGAAGGTTATCTATGTCTTTGCCTGTTCCACCCTGAGATACCGAACGAATGTGATCTGCCTCCAGAAGAAGATAGTCACCAAGTCCTTCACAAAGGCTGTCCAGATAATCTTTTGAGATACCGCATATCTGGCATGTGTAATTGTCGCGCTCGAAAACCTCATTCTTGTCAGACGCACGTATCCTTCGTCTGCGTGCCACTTCCCTGTCAAGTTCCTCCTGCCTGAGAATATCCCTTTGCTGTCTTGTATATCTGAAAGCAACAACGATAAACGCAAGCAGAACGATCGCGAGTATTACTATCAACGCATATACGGTATAAGGTGATCCTGAAAGTCCGTCAAACCAATCCATTAACTCATCTCCACAGTTATGTTTTCGAAGAAATTATATAAAACATATCGACTGATTAATGGGACTGAAATGCCCCTGAATTACAGAAATATTAATTTTTTCGATTTTTATCAAATTCTATTAACAAATTTTGCATTTATATATATAATTTATATATGGTAAAGAAGTCTAACATCATTCTTTCAATTATCATCCCGGCTTACAACTGTGAGTCGTATATAAGCGAGTGCTTAAATTCAGTACTTGATTACAATCCCAAAGGCATCGAGATCATTGTTGTAGAAGACGGTTCAACAGACGGAACCAAGAGCATTCTTGCAGGTTACGAGAATGTCTACAATAACTTAAAGATCCTGTATTGCTCACATAAGGGATCTTCTGCAGCAATCAATATAGGACTCGATAACAGCACGGGCGAATATGTCACTTTCCTTGAATGCGACGACATAATCAAGACAGGCTTTATCAGAGGCGGATTCGAGCTGTTATCAAAGGAAGCAGATCTTTACGCCTTCGGAATCGAGAGACTGTCACTTACCGGCGAAAGAGATCTTTGGAACTTAACCGATAATGAGTACTCTGATGTTTCATCTTTCGCTGCAGACTATTCTGGTGATAAGGAATGTCTGGTCAGTTCCACATGCAACAAGTTCTACAGAAGAAACATCATTGAAGATAATCAGCTCCGCTTTGACGAGTCCCTCCCA
This sequence comes from uncultured Saccharofermentans sp., assembly GCA_905234715.1. Taxonomy (GTDB): domain Bacteria; phylum Bacillota; class Clostridia; order Saccharofermentanales; family Saccharofermentanaceae; genus Saccharofermentans. Next base: position 9,020 of record CAJOJI010000015.1, on the reverse strand, counting down.
TTCGTTGAGGACGGACAGTTCAACAAGAACTTCTTCCCTTATGCCGGAAGCATCATAACATCTTCGCTCATCATGCTGAGCGACATTCAGCGTAAAGAATCCGCTGAAGAATAAAACGGAAATTCAAATCATAACTTTTAAGCCCTTGAAACTGAGTTTTCAAGGGCTTTTATGGAGGCAGAGCCATGAAGGGCATGAAGAAAATCACGTCACTCTTATTAGCAGGTTCCATGGCCCTTACCTTCTGCTCGTGCGTAAAAAAATCTGACGGGACCGATACAAAAAAGAATTCAGAAAAAATACCCGAGAAGTCAGAAAACGTGCTCAAATGGTGTGAAAGCGATCGATTCTATCTTTACGGTCATGAAATTATATTTGGCGAGACCACAGTTCAGGAACTATATGATATCACCGACTGTTGCGAATTCTGGGACATGGACGAGACCTGCACTCAAAGGATCTTCTATACCATTGATGATTTAGCTGATATTCCGAGCTGTTGGCTTTATCCGAGTGAAGAAGCCAAAGCGTCTCAGGTTGCATACGCATACATATACATACAAAGACCAGAGGGCTACTTTCACCAGAACTACCCTATAAAGGAAGGCATAATCTACGGAATATCTTTCAAGCCATACACAGCTTCCTTCTGGGGAGATAACATAAGTTTTGATGTTCCTTTCGATATGACCCCTGAAGAGTTGATCAAGAATTCCGGAGAACCCAACCGTTGTGAATACGGCATGTACGGGTACAATACCTGCGGCAAACATTTAGAGGATCACACGTTTGAGTTTGATAAATATGACCGGCTTGTTGAATTCACTATAACCAATATGACGTGGTAATAACCGACTGATTCTTCCGGTATATCTCCTGAGACGATAACCAAACGTTAGCCTATGCGGCCTTTTGTAGCTTCCGCTGAGACTCGAACTCAGATTCAGGGTTGGCTGACCACTGCACCGGCCGACGGTGACAGAAGCATTTGGTTGGAAAGGAGAGACTCGAACTCTCGACCACCGCTTTATAAGAACGGCACTCTAACCGGCCGAGTTACTTTCCAGTATCTGGTCGGAGTAGAAGGAGTCGAACCTTCGCCACGTGGTCCCAGGCCACGGATACTTCCGTTATACGACACCCCGATGATGAAACAGGCCGTATTCCTATTATCAGGAGGACTCTACAAAACAACCTGTTTCAATTGCGGATCTTAAGACTGAATGCAGTCAGTCATTGGCGACCTCAAGGGGAGTTGAACCCCTGTCTCCGGCGTGACAAGCCGACATAATTGCCGCTATACCATGAGGCCATATTGGTGGACCCGAAGAGACTTGAACTCCCATCACCCGGATTAAAGGTCCGGTGTGTTACCTTTACACTACAGATCCATGGTGGACGGTGTTGGTTTCGATCCAACCTCCCTTGGGCTTCAACCAAGTGCTTTCACCAGATTAGCTAACCATCCGTTTTTGGGATAACAAGAAAGACGCCGCGTCTTTAATGCCATCCCCAGACATTTCGAAAGAGTGCCTGTTTCTTTCGAAGAGTCTGTACTGGCACCCATGGAAGGACTTGAACCTTCAACCACCCGGTTAACGGCCGGATGCTCTACCGATTGAGCTACAAGGGTGTGTAAAAGATTAAGTTTTCAAGGTTCGTGGGCGAATAAAAAAGATCGCCCGGTTTTTGTTTTTCCGGACGATCCTGATCTCATTCTTACAATTGTTTGTGCCTAAACAAAGTCAGATTAACATCGTAACCGTACGGAAAGTTTGCCAATGCTATAGCCAAAAAGATGCTCATTATCCGGAAGGGATATCGGTGCATAAGGACGAACTGAACCAAACGCTGTGTTGCCGGGCGTTTTGAGATTTTTGAATTTATTCTGTCTCATAGATGCAGTTTGCATTGTTCTTTTCCTTTCGATATTTTCTGATAATAAAAAAGAAGTGCTGAACGATCCGGACCTGCAATTATCAGGTCGGATGTCGGACAGGCACTTCCTTCATCGCCGATAAGATAACACAACAAAAACTGATGTGCAACCCCTATTTTCGAATTTCCTGAAATCAAAAGAGCCCAATAACCGTACGGTTTTCAGGCTCCATATTATTAATACTTTTAAGATGTTTTTTAGCGTCGGAAACTGCTCGAAAAATTTTTTAATTTCCGCTTATAGCTTCTTAAGTTCTTCGTAAAAACTTGTGACATCACATGATGCGTCACCCTGAAGTCTTCTTCCGATCCTGTTGTAAACGAACGCATTAGTTCCGTTGATATTTACACCATAACCGATATTGGAACTGATGAATCCGCCGCCGATATTTCTCCATATGACAACGCTCAAAAATCCGGACGCCTTTTTCATGATGTCTCCGCCTGCTTCAGGGGGGATCTTCTTTGTAAGGATAGCCTGGCTGAGAGCTGCGATTATCTGATCCAGCTTAGGGATCGATGTCTCTTCAAAATCGAGATCAATGTTGAATACTCTCTTTACAAGATCAAGAAAATCGAGTGCATATCCGAGCTGCATGAACTCTCCGTTAGCAAGTTCCGGCTGTCCTCCTGCGATCTTCTTCGCAAGGTCATCGTAATAAGCGGTAAGCTCTTCTATGGACTTGCTGTAATCGATCTTACAAGCCTCAACGGGACCTACCTTCACTTCAAAATCAGCCATCTTTTTGCTCCTTCCTGATAAAAGAAATCAGCATAAGTATATAGCATACCGTCTTGGGAAGCATCAGCATCCCCAGCATAGGAAGCAACGGTGCAAATATCGCAACCGGAATATAAAACAGAAAAGACAATGTCGTATAGAGCCATAATCTGCCGAGATACTTGTCTTCTTTCCGCACTTTGAAATAGAGATAAACAACTATGCCGCCGATAACGATGAACGGCAGATTGCGGAGCGTTCCCCACAGGATTGACCCTTCACCCGTAAACCAGTTGTTTCCCGGCGCAAGACAAAGAGCGATTCTCAATGCAGCAAGAATATAGATAGTGATGCCAACTGTTTTCGTACTCTTGTCATCCTTGTTGTAGACGCTTTTATAGAGCAGGAAAACAAGGATGTAAAAGATGGTCATGGTAATGGAAGTTACAAGCTTACCAAATCCCAGATACCACGTGAAATCTTTATCGATGAAATAATTCAATACTCTCGGAACAAGATGGAACGAATCACCGAGTCCTAATACCAATGCCGCCGTCCCCATGAGGACATCGTTTTTATTGCGATGCTTTATCAGTATCACGATGCCTGAAAGTATCGCAAAGATCAGATACAAGACATCAAATGTTGATTCGCCGTATTTCATGTTCTGTTCAGGCTCCTGATAAGATTTCTCCAACAGATGTATTTTACCATCTCATCAAGGCTTATACCTTAACCATATAAAGCGCGTGGAAATATTTCTTCATTGCCATCAACTCATCGAAAGTTCCCTGCTCTTCTATCCTTCCGTCCCTCATGACGAGGATCTTATCGTATCTGCGCATTAACCTTTCTTCAAGCGAATGAGTGACAACGATCCTCGTTATGCCTGTAAGATCCAGAATATCCGATGAAACTTTATATGCAGTCTGTGAATCAAGCGCGGCTGTGATCTCATCGGCAACAAGGACAGAAGATTTTTTAAGAAGACTTCTTGCAATGGATATTCTCTGCTTCTCTCCTCCTGATAATGCATTTCCGCTTTCACCGCAAAGATAATTACTTCCGCGTTCTTCTATCAGTTCGTTAAGATTGGATCTCCTGATGGCATCTTTTATCTCATCCTCAGAGAAATCACGGAACATCGTGATGTTGTCCCTGATCGAAGAATTAAATACAAACACATTCTGATCGATCGACGACACCTGATCGAAAAACGAATCCGAAGACGAGTCCTTAAGATCCGTGTCATCCCATCTGATCTTGCCGCTGTATCCGGCGCCGCAAGCACCGGACATAATGAGATTTAAAAGAGTTGATTTACCGCTTCCTGAAGCGCCTACGATCGCATAAGATTTGCCCGCTTCAAAATCGAATGACACATCGTGAAGGACTTCTTTTCCTTCTTCATATGAGAAAGATACATCTTTAACCGATATTCCTTTTTCAAGTGCAGAAAGCTCTGAGCTTCCGCCTGTGCAAACGCTCTCGCCAAGAGATTTTGCGATCTTTTCTATCAGCGCTCTTGATGCTTTCCTGGCTGCTAAAAGGCCCGGAAGTTCTGCTACGGGAGCAACAACAAAGTTCATCAGATTTACGAAGATCATGACCGTTCCTGCTGTAATCCCCTTACCCGTGAGAGCCATATATGCTCCTGCGAAAAATACTGTGACCTGTGCAACTACGCCGGCAAACTGACCCAGTGTACTGATCAGGATCTGAAGACTCATTCTGGTAAATTTAGAGTTTTCAAGTTTTGTATTCTCTAACGAGAAAAGACCCGTAACAGGCTCTTCGGCACGGAATGCTTTCACTACTGAAAAACCATTAAGACAGTCGGTTATTGTTGCCGTAAAGCTCTTATTCATATCAGATACATTAACTTCAGCTTTGCTCAGTTTCTTACCCGATGCAAGTGATACAACAAGCGGAAGCAAAGTCACGGCAATCGCGATCAGTGTCAGCAAAGGAGAGTAGTAGATCATCATGCCAAGCGATGTAAAAAACAACGTAAGCCTGTATATAAACCAGAACTCTTTATCCAGATAATTTGTCTCGATCGAGATGCTGTCATTGGTCAGTGCTGACAGATAAGTCGACTTGCTCTCAGAACGGAAAGACATGATGTTTTTCTTCGTGAGTTCGGCAAACAGAGTCTCCTTATAATTCCGCATTGCTTTCCTGATATATCTCGGTTTTGCATAGTAAGTCAGATATGAAGAAAACAGGAAAAACACAGCAATAAGAATGCATATTATCAGGAGCTCACTAATGCTCCATCTGCCGTTCCCGGAGGCCGTATCTATCAGTTCTCCCATAAACCAGGAGATAGCGATTCCCATCAGTCCCGACAGTAGTGCACCGATAACCGAAAGGATAAAAAAGACATGGTTGTCCCTATGGAACTGAGACTTCAGTTCCACATATAAGTTTTTGTTTTTCATGTGAATACCTACCTGTTGATCTTATTCCACAACGCGTTGAATTTCTTGTCATTGATCAGACCGAGTATATAATCGATCGATTCTTTTGCAGTCTCACCGAGCAGGCTGAATGCACTAACACTGTTGTGGCTTTCAAACAGCTTGATGATGTCTGTCGTCTTCTCTTCTGAAGTGTCGAAAACGTCTGCCAGATCTCTTGCTTCTATAAGAAGCTCTTCCGCTTTTTCTTTATCACCGCTCTTGAAATACGCATAACTTTCCGCGGTTAAATACGAACACTTCGTCTTATCAAAGAAACACATTTCATCATTTTTCCTGATGTTATCAGTAAACTCGATGCACCATCTTGAGAGCATCTTAATCCTGTTTAGATCGCCTTTGTTTTTATAGTAGAAGAGCAGTCCTGAAGTAGTATTGATCATCTCGAAAGTGAGTTCGGTAAAACTTAAGATCAGCTTTCTGTAGCAATCATCTCCGCTATCGCCGCTCAAAGATGTAAGCAATCCGATCTTCGAATTGAAGACACCGGCTTCGTTGTTTTTGAGCATCATGGAAATAGCTCTGTCACTGTCGCCTGTCAGGAAATACAGAAGCGCAATGCTGCCTATCAGCGAGAGCCTTCCAAAACGCGGATTGATATCATATGGAACGATTACCAATGCTTTTTCGAAAAGCGATATCGCTCTCTTCATCATATCGTTATTCTTCTCTTCCATACCGAATGCGGAGAACACATTTCCGGCAGCAACGATCACACCGAAATCATTAGGATATTTAACAAGTGCTTTCTCCGCTTCTTCGAATACCGAACGGTCTTTTTTACCCAACAGATCATAGATATGACCTGTGAGCGTCCCCTTTCTCTTATCGGCCATCTCATAACCCAAAAGGTTATCAACAGATGTATCAAAAAGATCGGCGATCCTGACGAGCATACTGATCTCAGGAGACGTAAGGTTTGCCTCCCACTTATAAACTGCACCCACCGTAACTCCCAAAGCATTTGCCAATGCTTCCTGTGTAAGCGAACGTTCTTTTCTCATTCTCTTGATGTTTTCAGCCAGTTTGAGTTCCATGTCCGTCACTCCTTTGAAACTTCATTTGCTCTAATGATAGCGGAAATCAAATCCGGTTTGAACTGACTGCCAATACTATTTGGATATTTATTTTTATACCAACAGGGAGGGTAATTTCACAAAAAGCAGACAGCAATCTATTTTATTCTCTATGATCTCAGACAAAGAAAATATATTAATCAGGAGGCAGAGCCATGAAAGGAATAAAGAGAATCACGACACTCTTATTAGCAGGTCCCATGGCTCTTACTTCCAGCGCATGTGTGCGAAATGACCGCATGAAGTGAACCCCGGAAGTTGGACGGAATAAGCAGAAAAATCTCAGACGTTAACCAAACGTTAACCAAAATCCTGAGCATGGTTACCAAATAGTTACCATTTCGGTCCTTTTATTGCTTATCTGACGATTCCCCGGGCAAAAGAAAAACCCTTGAAACGCAATGTTTTCAAGGGTTTTGGTCTTGGAGCCATTTGTGGGACTCGAACCCACGACCTGCTGATTACAAATCAGCTGCTCTACCAACTGAGCTAAGATGGCGTCCTAATGCTTTTAGCACGCAAGATTATAACTAATCGTTTATGTAATGTCAAACACGAATTTCAGTTTTTTGATCAGATTTTGAGTTTTTAGTGTTTTGAGCACATTAATTAAAAGAGTATAATTAGTTAAAAGGGGACATTTCGGGGGTTTTTATGGCAATTATCACTATCTCTAGACAAAATGGAAGTCTGGGCGATGAGATTGCCGATGCACTCGCATCAAGACTCGGAACAGAGGTCATTTCCCGTAAATACGCTTTAGACAATTTCTTTGGTGAGATAAATCCCGGTACTCTCGACAGATTAAATGAGAGCGCCAAGTTTTTCGAGACCACGCTTCCCGGAAGCAAGAGAACCTACGCTGACATTCTTGTCGAAAAGATCAGGACCATCGTTTCGAGCTCCAAAGATAAAGACATAGTAATTTTGGGAATGGGCGGAAGCGTTCTTCTCTCAGGATTCCCCGGTGCTCTTCACATCAGGGTTACCGCAAGCGAATCCACAAGGATCAGCACCATTGCCCGCAAGTATAGAATAACCACAGACGAAGCTACCGAAGTTCTTAACATTGCCGACCGCAAGCACAAGAAATTTGTCCGCACGGTCTACGGCAAGGATATTACTTCACCCGAACAGTTCGACCTTATTCTCAACACCGACAGATTAAGTGTCGATGAATGTGTCGATGCTATCTGCGAACTCGCAAGAAAACACGACATCAAGGTTAAGATGTCTGAATCGAACATCGATAAGGGCACTTTCGACCATCAGACCAGAGCGGTCAAGTTCAAGAATGAGACTGAAGAGGAATTTGCCAGGATATTGAGCATGTATAACATCGAGTGGCTTTACGAGCCCAAGACATTTCCTGTCGAGTGGGATGCCGAAGGCAACGTTACCATGGCCATCTCCCCTGACTTCTTCCTTCCCAAGTTCAATCTTTATCTTGAGCTGACCACAATGGATCAGAAATATGTAACCAAGAAGAATAAGAAGATGCGCCTTGTAAGGGAGCTTTATCCCGGCACGAATATCCGCATCGTATATAAGAAAGATTTCAACGAACTTGTTGACCGTCTCAAGATGTTCGGCGGTCTTAACGACAATACCCGGGAGGAAACTTAAGTGTCCAACCTTGAAGAAGCTCTGAAGACTGAGCGTATCGTTTACAGCGAAGAAACCATCAAAGCAAGAGTAGCTGAACTCGGCAGAGAAATAACCAAAGATTACCAGGGAAAAGAACTCGTCGTTATCGGCGTAATCAAGGGCTCGCTCTATTTCCTTTCTGATCTTACAAGAGCCATCGATCTTCCGATCAAGGTCGATATGGTTGGCTTTTCCAACATTCCCGACACGACGTCGAAAACGGGTATCGTCCGCATAACAAAAGACGTCGACATAGACATCACCAACAAGCATGTTCTTGTAGTTGAAGATGTAATCAGAACCGGTCTTACGACCGCTTATATCATCCAGAATCTCGAAATGAAAAAGCCTGCTGAGATCACGCTTTGCTCCATGCTGTTAAATCCCGACAGACTTCTCATGACGATCCCGGTAAAGTACTACGGATTTGAGATAAACGACCAATGGCTTGCAGGCTATGGCCTGGATCACGATGAGATCGGAAGAAACCTTCCTTACATCGCACAGATTCCCAAGAGAAAATAAACCAAATCGGGTAGGGGGAAATTTCTTCCCCCTCCCACACCACCGTACGTGCCGTTCGGCATACGGCGGTTCGGTTCTTCTTCTCGTTTTCTTCAACGCTTTTGCGTATTTGCTCTAAGACTTCCTTCGTTTTGCCTCATATACGTTTCGGCTACTCCTCATATCGAGCATACGCATTACATCTTCTAACGATAAGTTGAACCGTTCAGCCCTTCCCGATTTCTCGGTACTATGGCTTATGCTGACTTCTCACGATTCGTTGTTACTACGGATTTTTCCGCTCGTGAGATCTCACGGGATAAGCCTCCGGTCTTTCCTCGTCTACCCTCCCAATCTACGCATACGGGTTACGGTTGCCTTTTGGACTTCGTGACTCTTGGCCCACTCATCCGCCGTATACGCCTTAATATTGGGTTTCTGTTCGTAAGGCTACGATTTTGCTATCCCTTCCTCTCGCCTACGCCTCACGACGTAAACCTTGGGAGTCGCTTTGGGGTTCGTCGGCAACTACGCCCCTTGTGGACTTTCACCACAGACCGACGGCATGCCCGTCGTACCAAAAAAAGGACGGATCACGCAAATCCGTCCTCTAAAAAACTTATTTAGTGAGCCGGCGGCCCGCTAATAGCA
>CAJOJI010000014.1:15668-78642 GCA_905234715.1 uncultured Saccharofermentans sp. | reverse complement strand
ATAAGGGCAATCCTGAAGTTGAGCATCTGCCTTTGATCCTTATCGTCATCGACGAGCTTGCAGAACTTATGATGGTAGCAGCAAAGGAAGTAGAGACATATATCTCAAGACTTGCCGCACTCGCGAGAGCTGCCGGCATCCACTTGCTCATTGCAACACAGAGACCTTCAGTTGACGTTATCACGGGTGTTATCAAGGCGAATATCGGTTCGAGAATCGCATTCGCAGTTACATCCGGTGTTGACTCCAGAACGATCCTCGATCAGATCGGTGCCGAGAAGCTTCTGGGTAAGGGCGACATGCTCTATGCTCCTATGACTGCTCCGCAGCCTGTAAGAGGCCAGGGTGCATTCCTTTCCGATAACGAAGTTGAAACCGTTGTTGAATTCCTTAAGAAGACCTACGGCTCAATGTATGATGAGACAATTATCAAGGATATCGATAGAGTTACTGCTGGCGGAGATCAGGCTTCAGGTTCATCCTCCGGCGGCAGTTCATCAGGCGGCGGATCTGATGCTGACGATATGTTCAACCAGGCTGTTCAGACAGTCATCGAAAACGGCAGCGCGAGCGTATCCGTTCTCCAGAGAAGACTCGGCATAGGTTATCCGAGAGCCGCAAGACTCATCGATGAACTTGAGAAGGCGAAGGTCATCGGACCTTTCGAAGGAAGCAAGCCTAGAAAGATCCTGATCACAGAGACCGAATGGCTTGAGATGCAGGCAAGAAATAATGAATGAACTCATAGAGAAGATCTATCTGAAAGCTGCTGAGCTTATTGAGATCTCTTCTTTTGAAGGGATCACTTTCGGTTTTGCGGAAAGCCTCACGGGAGGTCTCATTTCATCTTCCGTTGTAGGCGTTCCCGGTGCATCAAAAGCTTTCAAGGGTTCTGTCGTTTCATATACGAACGAAGTTAAAGAGAATGTATTAGGTGTTCCTGCCGAGATAATAGACACATATAACGAGGTGTCTGACGAGTGCGCAAAGGCAATGGCCGAAGGCGCATTTTCCGTGCTCGGCGCCGACCTTGCCGTATCGGTAACAGGTATTGCGGGACCTACGGGCGATCTTCCGGGAAAGCCTGTCGGAACGGTATATATGGGTTACTGTTACAGAGCTAAAGGATCAAATCAAAGTATTTCCGGAAGTAAAAGGTTGAACTTTGAAGGAGACAGGGATACCATACGTTCCGCAACCGTGCTTGCGGCATTGAATCTTGCCGTAAGTCTGATCAAGGAAGGTAAAGCTTAAGTGGCTGAGAATAAAGCTGTTGAGAATAAATCTGCAAGTCCCCGCAAGAGAAAGGGGATGAGCTTTGCTTTATCCGCATTTATCGTCGGTCTCGGAACCATCATCGTTAAGATGTCAGGTCTTATCCGCGACAATATCGTTTCAGCAAGATTCAGCGAGGATATCTTCCGTGACGGATATTCTCTTGCGTTTAACATTCCGGATCTTTTCTATAACCTTCTTGTCGGAGGCGCCATCTATTCAACGGTTGCGCCTTACTTAAGTGCCAAGCTTGCGGTAGGCAAGGAGAAGGACGGCGTCCGTACAGTCAGCATCTTCATATCAGTTGTTTGTGTCGTTATGCTCGTTGTCTGTACGCTCGGCACCATATTCTCGGAACCCATCTATGCCTTGTATGCTCTGGGCAACGAAGACATCGACTCAGAAGTATTGTCACTTGCTGCACAGGCATCCAAATTCCTGTTCCCGCAGATATTCTTCATTATGCTTGCTGCTCTCTGCAACGGCATACTTACCGCATACAGAAAGTTCACCATCACGTCATTCGGCCCCGTACTTTATAACGTTCTCGTTATCCTTGCGATTTATCTCATGGGCGGCAACTCCCAGAAGAATCTCGTAATGACTACGGGCGGAATCCTTGTTGCGACAGCTATCTACTTTGTCTGCCAGTACTCTTTGGGTTTCAGACAGATGAAGCAGTTCAGGTTCAGTTTTAAGCCTGCCGACAAAGAGTTCCTGATGCTCTTCAGACGTGCGATCCCCATTCTTATTTCAGCTTCTATCACACAGATCAATGTTGTCGTTTTGAATCACTTTGCACTTCTTTTTGATGAGGGAAGCGTATGGGGATTCAGAAATGCTTCAACGATCTGGCAGATACCCTATACGGTTTTCGTTGTTGCTATCACCACGGTAATGACGCCTGAACTTGCAGGCGACTATGAGTCGAAGAACTATTCAAAGGCATCAGACCTTGTTTCAAGTTCAATGAAGAGCGCATTGTTCATGACGATTCCCTCGGCAGCAATAATTGCCGTTTTAAATCTCGACGTTGTTAAGGCCATTTACCAGTGGCATTCGACTTATACAGACCGTAATGCGCAGACTGCCGCAACATTCCTTTTGGGCTTCTGCAGCGCCATTGTTACTGCAACGGTAATCCATGTTTTCAATCAGGCATTCTATGCGATCGGAAAAACAAAGCTTCCGTTGTTTGCAGGCATTCTGGGCCTTGTCATAAATCCGGTTGCATGCCAGATAATGATATCCCTTGGCGTTGGTCCGCTGTCTCTTTCACTGGCTTATTCATTCACCAATATCTGCCAGATGATTATGCTTGCTATCGCTTACTGCAGGAACAAGGAACTCGCTCCTCACGGAATCGTGAAATTCCTCATTAAAGCAGGAATCAGCGTTGCCGTAATGGCGGGCGTCACATATGTGGTCAACATCTTTGTGCCTGCACACGGTTCAAAGATCACGCAGCTTGCAATAGATGCGGTAAAGGGCGGAATTGCACTTGTTGTTTATTTCGCAATGGCCGTAATCATGCGTATGGAAGAAGCAACATACTGGATAGCCAAGATCAAGCGTTTATTTAAGAGGGGCGGTTCCAAGAAGGCTGCTTCCTGATCTCTCTTTTGTTTGCATTGAATTAACACCCTTGTTAACAGTTGTATATAGTTGATGGTTATAATGAAACTGTTATAAAATTTCTTTAATCATTTTTTATGTTGATTTTGGAGGTGTATTAATGAAAAGATTGCCCTTAAGATTAATTGCTGCCGCAGCGGTCTTGAGTATGGCTTTCGGTATGACATCCTGCAAAGGTGTTACGGTCGAAACTGACATCAATATCGCTATCCATACAGGCGGAGAGGAAACGGAAACTACTGTTACAGAGGAGACAACAGAGGAGACAACCGTGGAAACAACTATCGAAACAGAATCGACTGAGACAACGGAAGCTGTTGAGCCTTCTGAAACTCTTCATGCACAGATCCAGTACGAAGCTCCTTCTCCTGACTGGGTAAAGGCTCTGCCTCAGGCTCAGGATGAGAATACAAAGCAGTTATTCGTCGTTGCAGGATTCGGAATGGATAAGACTACAGCAACGATCTCAATGCACGAGCGTGATGCTGACGGCAACTGGATGCAGATCCTTTCAACACCCGGATATGTAGGTAAGAACGGTCTCTGCCTTGATGAGGATCACAAAGAAGGATGCGGTCAGACTCCCGTAGGTGTATATCACTTCAACAAAGCTTTCGGAATCGCACCCGATCCCGGATGCGCAATGCCGTATCTGCAGGTTGATGACGAGATCTACTGGTCAGGCGACATGCGTGACGGCATGCACTACAACGAGATGGTAAACATCAACGATTATCCTGATCTCGATATGGAGAACAGCGAGCATATCGTTGATTACGAATACCAGTATCAGTACTGCCTCAATATCAGCTTTAACGAGGATGGCACAGCAGGCAGAGGTTCTGCAATCTTCCTCCATTGCTTTGGCCCCGTTAAGCCTTATACAGGCGGATGCGTTGCAGTACCCGAATACATCATGGTACAGATCATGCAGCGTGTTGATCCGGACTGCGTCGTGGTTATTGATACGGTTGATAATCTGAACGTTACTTTCTAAGAAAACAACTTAAAATTTGCATTTCAGGAAGCCTCATTTGCAACAAGTGAGGCTTCTTATTGTTCGGTCTGATTCTTTTCGGTACGATGCGCTTAAGTAAAACGGAAAGGAATGGATTAATTGATGTTTAGAAAGATAGTTGTGTCCCTGATAACGATGACGATGCTCTTCAGGGCTCCTGTGATGCCTGAAAGCGGAATAGAAGGAATGGTCAATGAGTTCAGTTCAAAGACGCGCTGCAATGAAGTAAGCGTGGTTGTTTACGACCATGGTGATATCTCGTATTACGGTGACAGCAAAGGCCTTTATCAGATAGGTTCCATGACCAAGTCTTTTACAGGACTTGCAGTGCAGAAACTTATAAGTGAAGGTATGCTGTCAGCAGATGATAAAGTGTCTGAATTAATACCCGGATTTAAGGTCTATTACGATTCAGAAGATGAGGAGATAACAGTTGACGATCTTCTAAAACAGATAAGCGGATATACAAACAGCGAGACTGATTATCCGTCTGCAACAGAAGATATGTCGCTTCATGACTGGGCAGAGAGTATATCGGGGAAAGAGCTGAAATCAAAGCCCGGAACTGAGTACGCTTATTCCAATGTTAACTACAATCTTTTGGGTGTGATTATCGAGAATAAGACCGGTATTTCTTACCGTGAATACATGGAAGAAACAATACTGATGCATTACGGACTTGATTCAACATCAGCTGGTGTTCCTGATGATAAAGACAGGATAGTTGAAGGATCAAGACTCGGTTTCAGAACCGTATTTGAATATGAAGTTCCGGTAAGAATCGGCAGTGTTCCTGCAGGATATTTCTACTCTGATACTGAAGATATCGGAAAATGGCTGAAGGCATGGATTGAAGATGCCGATCCCGATATGGATCTGATCCTGGCTGAACTCAAAAATGAGGGCGATTACTATGCAGGCTGGGAAAGATTCGAAGGAGATGTCATAGGACATTCAGGAGGTACTCCGAACTATTCTTCGAGGATAGTCTTTTCGAGAAGCAAAGGCATCGGAGTATGTGTGCTTACGAACCTTAATGTAGCTTCATCTACGGACAGTCTTTGCAACAACATTTTCAAAGAGTTAAGCGGAATTAGTAACGACGGTTTGGCGTGTGATGTATGGACCGTGTTTGATATTATATTTACGTCAGTGTCTGCATTTGGCGTACTGCTCCTGATATTTGTTTTATGCATCAGGAAAAAGGGTATACTAATTGCAACAGGCATTGTGCTTACGATCGCTGAAGTATTGATAATGTTACTGTTTCCGATGATATTCGGAGCAGGAATAAAAGCTATAGCAATGATTTGGGCCCCATGGAGTTTTCTTTCGGGAACCGTCCTGCTTGCGGTGGATATTGTGAGCATAGTAATAAAGCTTTTTGTGGTAAAGGTTAATGAGGGTAGAGCAAAGACAGGTTAAGGATCAGCCTCTTACGGTTATTGTTGAATACCCGGAGTATGACAGGTCTGTTGATAACCTGATCAGTAAGATAAAAAACATGAGCATCAGTTTTACCGGCAAGACTGACGGTAAGACTGTAAGCATCGACATATCCGACATTTACTACATCGAAAACGTTGAGCGCAAGATATTCCTTTATTCTAAAAAGGATGTCTTCCGTTACGACGGAACCATGTCCGACATAGAGACTGCAATTAATGATACAGACCTCGTCAGGATCTCAAGGACATGCTTCATGAACGTATCTCATTTAAAGGAAATAATGCAGATAAAGAACAGCCATTTGGAAGCGGTATTGGATAACGGCGAGAAACTCATCGTGTCCAGAAAATACCTCAAGGATATTAAGAAGATCTTCAGGAGAAAGCTGCTATGAGAAAGATATTCAGAGATACATGTATCTTCGCGGCTCTCATGATCCTGACGGTCTTTGCATTCTCGATCACGGTGGTCGGTTTTTCTGCGGAGATTAAACTTGTTTTCCAGCTTTTCGGACTGGCTTTCATTCTTGCAGTGATCAATTATGTTTTCGATGAGAAAACGTCCTTTTCGATCATTGCGGGATACCTGGTCAAATACCTTATAGTGTCCGCAATTGTCATTGCGTTCGGATTCATTGTCGGATGGTTCTATCCCTCGAATTTCTGGATGGCATTTATCTATGTCGGCGTTATAACCGTAATTGTCTATGCTCTTGATTCTGTTAAGACCGAGAAGGACATTGAAGAGATAAATGAAATGGTAAAGCGGAGCAACAACGAAAAGGTTGAGTTGGTTCCTCTTAAGAACAGAAAAGGCTGGAAAGTTCTTTTGGTACTGATAATGGTGATGCTTGCTCTGGCAGCATTATCGATGGAAGGATATCTGTACTTTGCAGAACACGGCACGGCCCTTATGAATCAGCAGCTGGGAATATACTGCATCAACGGCTTTGTCGTTTTATTTCCCACAGCGGTTTTCCTTTTGGTTGTGCTTGCCGTTTATTTTGCCGTATATACCTTAAAGCAGAAAAAGAAGGGGTAATTCTCATGTGTTTAATTTGTGACCGCATAAAGATGATAAAGGACGGGACCAATCCTTATTTTGTTAAGGAACTTGAGACCGGATATGTCGTTATAGGCGATAACCAGCACTTCTACGGTTATTCTCTGTTCCTTTATAAGAATCACGATTATACGGAGCTGTTCCAGCTCGATATGGAAGAAAGAACCAGGTTCATGCAGGAAATGTCTATAGTTGCTGAAGCAACATCAAGGGCATTTAAACCCGAAAAGATGAACTATGAACTTTTGGGCATGGGAGATGCGCATCTTCACTGGCATCTATATCCCAGACGCAAAGGCGATATAGGAAGTTACGGCCACAACGGCGTGGGCCCTGTGTGGAGCATGCCGATGTCTGAGATATATGCTGACGATAACCGTCCATCGGCTGAAGAACTTGAGGACATGAAGACAAAATTACTTACAGAATTGGAACAGTTACTTAACCAATAAGAAAAGTCCGATTGTTATAATGGCTCCATGGAGGAGGTTTTTATGGAAACAGACTATAAAAGCAAAGTAACTATGGATCCTTCGGGCTTTGTCCTGCTTGCCGATTATGTTCCGTCGATCGTCCAGGAGATCAGATACTATTCAACATATAATTTCATCGGTGATAAGATCGACGGATATGAACAGCCGTGCGCCATTATCACGATAGAGGCGGCAAGGGCGCTTAAGACAGTAAGCAACGAACTTAATGTCCAGGGATACAGGATGAAAGTGTTTGACTGTTACAGACCTGCCTGTGCCGTAAAGCATTTCGTTATGTGGGGTATAGAAGATACCGATGTCCGCATGAAGGAATACTTTTATCCGGATCTTGTAAAGCAGGAACTATTCTCCAAAGGTTATGTCGCATCCAAGTCTTCTCACAGCAGGGGAAGCACGATAGACCTTACGCTTCTTGACATGAAGACGGGTAAGGAAGTTGACATGGGAAGTCCGTTCGACATGTTCAGCGAGGTATCTCACCCGGATTACAGAGGGATTACCGATGAACAGTACAACAACAGGATGATCTTAAGGAATTGTATGCTCAGAAACGGCTTTGAACCCATCGACTGCGAGTGGTGGCATTTTACTCTCAAGGACGAGCCGTATCCCGACACGTATTTTGAATTTCCGGTATCTGCAGACTATCTTTTAAAAGGGAGATAGATTGTTAATACTTTGTTTTGAATGTTCAAAAATTATTGTGATATACTGAATTATATTAATAAATAGCATGTGCGCTTAACAAGGAGGTATTCAAATGCTGAATATCAACAAGACGATCACAAACGGAAAAGCTGTTTTCGCATTGGAAGGAAGACTTGATACAAATACTTCCGTAGAGCTTGATGCAGCGCTCAGCCCCGTTCTTGACAACATCAACGAATTGACATTTGACCTTAGTGCTCTTGAGTATATTTCTTCTGCAGGACTTCGTGTTCTCCTTGCTACTCACAAGAGTCTTTCCAAGAAGGGCGGAATGAAGGTTACCAACGTTAACGAGATGATCATGGAGATCTTCGAAGTAACAGGCTTCTCTGATATCCTTACAATCGAGTAATTTCCAATCTGAGGCCTCGCAGTTATGAGCGTTGATCTTAATTCCAGGAGATTTAGGATTAGGGCCTGGGTGGGGTCTTTAATATTTCTGTTAGGTTTTGCTTTAGCTATCGGCGGTGTGCTGTTCTTACATGTTGAACAGCTCACGCCGATTTTTATTATCAATGTTTCGATGGACCTCTGTGCAATGGTCCTCGGATACATCCTTTTCATCTGTGCCGTCATAGACAAGCAGTGGAACGGCGATAACCTGGATTATTTCCTCATGATGATCGTCACTGTTTTCGTGGGTCTTTACGCGGACATGATCTGCTGGCTTACGGACGGAAAACCGGAATACAGGATACTATGCATTGCCGCCAATACCATATTCTATTGCGTTACACCGATAGTTGCTTATCTGTTCTGGCGTTATGTCCTTACTTTCCTGAATGTTGAGAAGGAAAAGAGCTTTAAGTTCGACGTTGCATTCAGGATAGGTCTTATTCTGGCGATCTTTATAAGAATACTTAATCCGTTCTTCGGATATCTCTTTACGGTTGATGAGAGCGGTACGTATCACAGAAGTCCGTCTTTTATCCTCGCGTACATCTATTCCTTTGCAGTAACCATTCTTACTCTTATCCTTGTTGTTTTCGCGAGGAAAAGATTCAAGAAGTTCCAGATCGTTGCGCTGTTCATATATACGCTTGTGCCGGTCGCTGTAGGCGTCGTATCCATATTCGTTTACGGATTGTCGCTGCTCTGCCCGGTCTACATGACAACGCTTCTTTTGATCTACTGCATTCTTAATGTTGCTCAGGGTCAGGAAAAATCTGTTGCTGAAAACGAACTCAGGATGGCATCCGTTATTCAGGACAATATGCTTCCGAGTACATTCCCGCCTTATCCGGACAGACATGAATTCGATATCTTCGCTTCAATGACTCCTGCCAAGGAAGTCGGAGGTGACTTTTATGATTTCTTCCTGATCGACGATGACCACATGGCTCTCGTAATAGCAGACGTATCCGGAAAAGGAATCCCTGCCGCACTGTACATGATGGTCTGCAAGTCACTCATAAAGAGCCAGACAATAGCGTTGGGTGTCAAAGGAAGCACATCCCAGATACTCATCAATGTTAACGATCAGCTGTCTTCGAATAACAAGATGAATATGTTTGTTACCGTCTGGCTCGGAATAGTTACACTTTCCACAGGCGAACTGACTTATTCAAATGCCGGACATGAGTACCCGATCTTTAAGCGGGGAGATGAGCCGTTTACCGTTCTCAAGGAGAAGCATTCACCTCCGTTGGGATGCATGGAAGGCATCAGATACAAAGAGTTTAAGACCCGAATCGATCCGGGCGATATCATATTCCTTTACACCGACGGCGTCGCTGAAGCAACCAACCGCGACAACGAACTGTTTGGTCTGGACAGGATGCTTGAATCACTTAACGATAAATCGAAGGGTGACAGATCTGCCGTTGATATAGACTTTGACATGAAATACAGCGTGGACCTCTTTGTTAAGGGCGCTCCGCAGTTTGATGACCTGACAATGCTGACATTTAAGTATTACGGAGGTGAACCGATGAATACTGACAATTCTTATGAAGAACTCACCGTGAAAGCCGATGTTAATAATCTTGATAAGGTTCAGGGCTTCATAGACGAGAGGCTGGAAGCAGCTGAATGTTCAATGAAGGCTCAGACGCAGATCGACGTTGCCGTTGAAGAGATATACGTAAATATCTGCAACTATGCATATAAGGATCAGGGCGGGGAAGGCGATGCTAAAGTTAATATGAAGATCACTGACGGTGTTGCAGAGATCGTTTTCGAAGACTCCGGCATACAGTACGATCCGCTTGCAAACGAGGAGCCTGACATTACATTGTCCGCAGAGGAAAGAGAGATCGGCGGCCTTGGAATCTTCATTACCAAGAAGACAATGGATGAAGTCTTATACGATTATAAGGACGGCAAGAATGCTCTGACGCTTCGAAAGAAGATATAAGTTTTCCGAAGGTGTTGTTATGGCTAATCTGAAATATAATTACGTGCGTATTCAGGGAAAAGAACTTGCACGCAATACCATGACCGGAAAAGGCATTTTCAGCATGTGCTGGGATCTCATCAGGAATGACACCATGGATGAGGAAGACGCATCTCTTTTCCGTGAGATAGATTTGTGGTTTTCGGAAAACCTTCCTTGGCCTGAACCCTGTATGCGCCAGGAACCTGTGATCTGCTGGTTTAAGACGGAAAACACCGAAGAGATGATGAAGATGATCCGTCCCGCACTCTGGCTTCTCGAAAAGTATAACCATCCTTATTATCTGGTCTATACGAATTCTCCCGGCGAGATAGTCTACGAGGATAAATACCAGGTCTGCACTATAGCGGATGTGCGCATAGATGAGGTGCCGAAATCATGGGCAAAAGAATCCGGCGCACCCGGAACAGAAGATGAATAAAGGGCGCTTATGGCGCCCTTGTTAATGTTTAAGTTTATTTCGTTCAGATCAGAAAGACTTGTAGATCGCGATCTCAACATCAGAGTTAACGATGTGTACCGTAACGTCATCGGCGAGATTTGCCACGATGGATTTTTCAAGTTCGTCTTTTGCTTCCTGAGCATCAGTCTTTGTTTCAGATGCCTTCTCGATGGAAGCGACATAAGAACTCATTGACCATGAATAGCTTCCGGAATAAGAACCCATCTGGCAGCCCAGAGACATTAAACCCAAAGCCTGATCCGTCATTGCCTTTGTCTCTGGATCGTCGGGAAGAGTAGCAGTTGAGATCATCTCGCGGATCTTACCCATAAATCCTTTTGCAGCTGCATTCTTGCCTGAAGAGGAAACCGCAATGAGTTCTTTCTTTGTCTTAAGATCCATGGGGATCTCAGTCTTCAAATGAATCTCAACAACATTGTCCTTTGCTTCGAGCCAGAAATCTCCTCTGAGTTCGTCCGTAAATGAACGCATAAGTTCGATTACTTCTTCAGAGAGCAAACGGAGGCGGAGAGCTGACTTGTGATCGAGTCCGCAGAATGCTCCAGTCTTTTCCGTAAGTTCCAAAGCCTTATCCATACCTGTGCCGGCGGGGGAAATGCTGATAAGTTCTGTCTTCATATGTTTTCCTCCAAATAGATTTCTTATAAAAGAAATTATAACATTATAAGCAGTTCAATCTTGGTCAGAATTGTATAACTATTTTGAATTTCGTATTAACGTTTGAGACTGACGGCGATGCATAATTTATATCTCATTTGTGAAATCATTCCTGAAACAAGAATGATAATATGTCCGTATGAAAATACTTGTCATTAATAAACTGCTTAAAGAGCATCACAAAGAACACATCAGGAAGAACGCTTCGGAGATCGGAGGGGAAGTTCTTTTCGTTGAATCCGAAACAGACATTCCTGAAGACTATAAAGATTGCGATATCATATACGGCTTCGGAATGAAGAATGCTGCTGCCAATAAGAATCTCAAGTGGTTTGCCGCTCCTTCCGCCGGTGTTGATTTCCTGCTTAAGCCCGGTGTCTTTGCCAACGAAGACTGCATCATCACCAATTCCACAGGCGCATATGGTGTTACCATTGCCGAGCATATAATTACTGTGTCTCTAATGATGATGAGAAAACTTGATTATTCATTCGGCGAATCTCTTAAACATAACTGGACCGGTCCGCAGCCACAGAGATCACTTAAGGATTCCAGGATACTTGTTCTCGGAACAGGCGACATTGGCTGCTGCTTTGCAAGAAGGGCAAAAGCTTTTGAGCCGGAGAGCATAACAGGAGTATGCAGGAGCGGTATCTGTGAAGATGCATCTTTTGACCGTGTTTATAAGATAGATTCTCTCGATGAACTGTTGCCTGATGCCGATCTTCTTGTAATGAGCCTTCCCGATACTCCTGAAACAAGAAATATACTTTCGAAGGAGAGGATAGACCTTCTTCCGGCTGATGCGTACGTGGTCAACGTCGGCAGAGGCTCAGCAGTTGATGAAGATGCACTGGCTGACAGTCTTGAAGAGGGAAGACTTGCAGGCGCAGCTCTGGATGTATTCAAGACTGAACCGCTTCCTGAAGACAGCAGGCTCTGGAATACGAAGACTCTTCTTATTACTCCGCATATTGCCGGCAACCTTACTTTGGAGCATACGCTCGATGTTAATGTTGATCTGTTCTGTGAAAATCTTTTAAACTACGGCAGGGGATTTCCTCTTAAGAACCTGATAGACAGGAACAAGGGTTTTTCACGCTTTTCTTTGGCGTTATTGAAGCCGGAATTTGTCGGTTTTTGTCGGGTTTTGTCGGAAAGCGGAGAAAAATGGTGTTCTTTCGGATTATTCAGATCAGCTGATTCCCGTGAAAAATAGGGCTCTTAAAAACTATGTGTACGATTAATGGGTCTTGTCGGGAATTGTTCGAATTTCGTGGGTTAATTCGGTTGACAAAAGTGTATCATAAACATAGAATTAACTCATAAATAAGAACAAATGTTCAACGCTATCCAGGAGGACGATATGGCAAAGAGTAAGAATGCCGCCAAGGGCTCAGTTGCCCAGGTTCAGGACAAAGATGAGAGAAGGAAAGCTCTTGATGCCGCTATGGCACAGATTGAGAAGCAGTTCGGCCAGGGTGCCGTAATGCGTTTAGGCGATAAGTCACAGGTTGAGATCGATACCATTCCCACAGGTGCACTGACACTTGATATTGCACTCGGTATCGGCGGACTCCCCAGAGGAAGAATCATTGAGATCTACGGACCTGAATCTTCAGGTAAGACCACAGTAGCACTTCACTGTGTTGCTGAAGCTCAGAAGACAGGCGGTACATGCGCATTTATTGATGCAGAGCACGCATTGGATCCTGTTTATGCCGGCAATATCGGTGTTGACGTTGACAATCTTCTTTTGTCACAGCCTGATACAGGTGAGCAGGCACTTGAGATCTGTGAGACGCTCGTACGCAGCGGCTGCATTGATGTAGTTGTTATCGACTCTGTTGCAGCACTCGTTCCGAGAGCAGAGATCGAAGGCGAGATGGGTGATTCCCATGTAGGTCTTCAGGCTCGTCTCATGAGTCAGGCTTTAAGAAAGCTCGCTCCTGTTGTATCCAAGTCAAATACAATTTGTATCTTCATCAACCAGCTCCGTGAGAAGGTAGGAGTTATGTTCGGTAACCCTGAAACCACTCCTGGCGGCCGTGCTCTCAAGTTCTATGCATCAGTAAGACTCGATGTAAGAAAGGTTGAGACTCTCCGTAACGGTACGGATGTTGTCGGAAGCCACACAAGAGTTAAGGTTGTTAAGAATAAGGTTGCTCCGCCGTTCAAGGAAGCTGAGTTCGATATCATGTACGGCAAGGGTGTTTCATCCGAAGGCTGCATCATCGATCTCGGAGTTGAGAATAACATCATTGATAAGAGCGGATCCTGGTTTGCCTATAACGGCTCAAAGATCGCTCAGGGCAGAGATGCTGCCAAGCAGTTCCTTATCGACCATCCCGACGTCAAGGATGAGATCGAAGAGAAGATCAGAGAATCCTATATGCCTGCTGATGACGAAGATATTCCTGCAGGCGGTGCCGTTGCTGAAGCACCCGAAGAAGACTCTGATGATGACGATATTTTAGGAATCGATGTCTGATAATAATCCGACCAGGGAAGCCGTAACCTGTGCGATCAGGCATATCGGAACCGGTGTCTATTCTTCAGGAAAGATAAGGATTTACCTTATTCAAAAAGGATATTCTGAAGATGTGGCAATAAGTGCAGTAAAGCACTTGATCGATACCGGATATATCGATGATATGCGTGCATCGCGCAAGGTTCTTGCGGCACGTTCAGGCAAGAAGCAGGAGAGCAGGCAATACATATTCCAGCGTCTCCTTGAAGCAGGAATAGATTCCGATTGTGCTGATGAAGTAGTTGCAGGCCTGGCAAGTGATGCTGAGACCTGTAAGGCCCTTTATGAAGCATCTTTCGGAAGTGTTCCTGATGATGCTGAAGTTCGGGAAGAAGAGTTTTTAAAACTTGCCCAGAAAAGAGGTTATGGTCTTGAAGCTGCGAGATCGGCTTTCAGACAGTATCTCGATCAGTGAGAATTAAAACCTGTTCATCAAGGCCCGTGTCCGAATTCGGATGCTGGCTTTTTTAATGCGTATATAATTTCTGATACAATAGATTCGTTCTTTATGGACGGTCTGACCGTCAGGACAGATAATAATTCCCGCGGAGGAATAATTGCTTTGGATAATAAAGATATAAAGATCACGCTTCTGGCTTTGGGCTGCTCTAAGAATCTAATTGACTGTGAGAACATGTCTACAGAACTTAAGAAGGCCGGATACAACGTCATTAATGATGTTCCCGAATCAGATATCGTAGTCATCAATACATGCGGCTTTATCGAATCTGCAAAGAAAGAAGCGATCGATGCAATATTGGATGTAGCCGATTACAAGGCGCCGAACGGCAATGTTAAGAAGATCATCGTTTCAGGCTGCCTTTCCCAGAGATATCCTGAGGACATCCTTAAAGAACTTCCTGAAGTTGATGCTGTTCTCGGAACGGCTCACTACGGAGATATCGTCGAAGTAACTGCCAAGCTCGCTTCAGAGTTTGATAAAGAGTCTGAGAAGATAAACCTCACGACTGGTGTCGGCGGATATAAGCACCTCGTTAAGGACAGGGAGCTTTCAACTGAGGCATATGCTTGGCTCAAGATTGGTGAGGGCTGTCTTAACAGATGTTCTTTCTGTGCTATCCCTCTTATCAGAGGTTCCTTTGTTTCACGTCCGATGGAAGATATCGTCGAAGAGGCAAAGATCATCGCTTCAAGAGGCGTTAAAGAGATCATTCTTGCTGCACAGGATACGACCAATTATGGAATAGAACTTTATAAGGAAAGGTGCCTTACTAAGCTTCTTAAAGCACTTTCAAAGATAGACGGCATTGAGCTTATCCGTGTTATGTACGGTTACATGGACGGCATCACGCCCGACCTCATCGAAGAGATGGCCAATAATCCGAAGGTTGCACATTATCTGGACATTCCGATCCAGCATGGCTGCGACAAGATCCTTAAGGCAATGCACAGAAGGGATACGGCTGAACTTATTACTTCAAGGCTTGAGATGATAAGAAACGCTATGCCTGACTGCATCATAAGGACAACTGTCATGGTTGGTTTCCCGGGTGAGACAGAAGAAGACTTCAATGAGCTCAAGGAAAATCTTAAGAAGTGGAAGTTCGACAGACTCGGATGCTTTATCTTCTCGCCTGAAGAGGGAACAAAGGCTTATGACATGCCTGACCAGATCGATGAGGATACCAAGCAGAGAAGGTACGATGAGATATATGAACTCCAGAAGCAGATTTCCGGAGAGCAGTCCCGGAAGCGTCTCGGAACTGTTACAAGAGTCAATATCTGTTCCGTATCAGACGACGGCATCTTCTATATCGGGAGAAGTTACGGTGAATCTCCGGAGGTTGATCCCGTCATCTATATTGCCTCACAGGAAGAGGAACTTAAGATCGGAGAGTTCTACGACGCCAAGATCGTGGATTGTTCCGATGAATATGACATGACCGCCGTCACGATTTGACGTAGGGATTATTTCGTATATTATTAGTGTGTCTTATTTAAAGACATATTTTTTTTTAGTTAAGGAGCAGTTTTGCCATGAATCTTCCTAACAAGCTTTCTATCTTGAGGATCGTTCTTGTGCCCGTTACGCTTCTTTTCATGCTGCCGGTCAATATTTTCGGATGGCAGCCTGAAGGATGGAATAACTTTATCAACACTAACGGCATGCTCGTGGCAGCCGGAGTGTTTATCCTTGCTTCTCTTACGGATGCGGCTGACGGCAAGATAGCCCGTAAATATAATCTCATCACAGATCTCGGTAAATTCCTTGATTCGCTTGCAGATAAGATCCTCTGCATCAGCATCATGCTGGCTTTCATCAATCTCGGAAGACTTTCCGCATGGGCTGTTATGGTGATCATATTAAGAGAGTTTGCAGTTTCCGGTCTCCGCATGATCGCTGCAGCCAAGGGCGAGGTAATTGCCGCAAAGATGATCGGCAAGATCAAGACCGTAACACAGATGATCGCCCTGATCTATCTCATGTTCGAGCCTTTGCTCATGAAGATCTTCGGACTGGGCTTTGAGGGATATCCGATAAGACTTTGCCCTGTGACGATAATCGGGGATTTACTTTTCGGAATATGTGTTATTATGACAATTGTCTCGGGTGTTGATTATCTTATTAAGGGAAAGCAATATCTGAAAGGGTAATTGTCAAATAACTTTGGCAGTCAAAATAACCTATTGACAAAAACCATAACTTACATTAAAAACAGTTTGTGGATTTATTTAGAATCGTACGGAGGTACTAATTATGACAAATGAAGAACTTTTCAACTCGATTAAGCAGATGATCGTTGATCAGCTCGGCGTAGATGAGGATACAATCACAGAAGATTCCTCTTTCGTTGACGATCTCAACGCTGATTCTCTTGACATGGTTGAGCTTGTTATGGCTATGGAGCAGGAATTCGACATCGAGATCCCTGATGACGTAGCTGAGAAGGTTGTTACCGTCAAGGATGCAGTCGAGTATATTCAGAGCCTCACAGAGGGCTAATATGCCGGAGATTATCAATCTCTGAATTAACTAATGAAGTTTAGACGGCTGGATGCGTATTAAATGCATTCAGCCGTTTCTCGTAAATTATGACTATGACAGACTATTCAAATTTAGAAAAAGATCTGGGATATACCTTTAAAGACAAGTCGGTCCTTGAGACGGCTTTTACCCACACGACATATGTTTTCGAGACGGGAAGAGGCCACTGGGAATCCAACCAGAGACTGGAGTTCATCGGTGACGCCGTTTTGGACGTAGTCGTTGGCCAGATGCTCTACGAGCTCAAGCCCCAGGCTGACGAAGGTTATCTCTCAAAGATGAGAAGTGTCTCTGTTTGCGAGAAGTCTTTCGCCGAAGTAGCAAGAAAGCTCCATCTTGGTGATTATCTGCTTCTCGGCAAGGGTGAGGCGCAGAACGGCGGCAACGACAAGGATTCAACGCTTGCCGACTGCTTTGAGTCGGTTATTGCGGCAGTTTATTTCGACGGCGGATTCGAACAGGCTAGAAAATGTATCTTGAAAAATCTTACCGAAACGGTACAGAAAGCGGTTAACGGCGAGATCTTCCTGGATTACAAGAGCAGACTGCTTGAATTGGCGCAGACAAGAGGTTTCCAGCACACGATCAGATTCGAGGTGACCGGAGAAAGAGGTCCTGCGCACATGAAGGAATTCGACGTCAGTGTCTATTCGGATGATGTGCTCCTGGCAAGCGCCACGGGCCACAGCAAGAAGGATGCCGAGCAGAAGTGCGCTGAGAAGGGCATAAAGGAGTACATGAGCCTTTATCCTGACAGCGTCTGAACAGATTGTCCTACAAAAAGGTCCTGTTTGGGTTATAATGCTTGGGTAAATATTTAAGGATCAAGACGGAACTGACTATTAGATGTATCTGAAAAAGCTTGAGCTTCAGGGTTTTAAATCGTTCCCTGACTATACCTGTATCGACTTTGACCGCGGTCTTACGGCCGTGGTTGGTCCTAACGGAAGCGGAAAGTCCAATATCAGTGACGCTGTCCGCTGGGTATTGGGCGAACAGAGCGTAAAGCAGCTCCGTGGCGGCAAGATGGAAGACGTCATCTTCAACGGTACCACCGCAAGACGTTCCATGAACTATGCCGAAGTATCCATTACTTTTGATAACTCCGACGGATATATCGATTACGATTTCCCCGAGATATGCATTACCAGAAGACTCTACAGATCAGGCGAGTCTGAGTATCAGATCAACAAGGTCAACTGCCGTCTTAAGGACATTACGGTCCTTTTCCTTGACACGGGTCTCGGCCGCGACGGTTATTCACTCGTAGGACAGGGCAGGGTTGATGACATCCTTTCCACCAAGTCTGAAGACCGAAGAAGAGTCATCGAGGAAGCTTCCGGTATCGTTAAGTACCGCGTCCGCAAGGATGAGGCTCAGAGAAAGCTCAACACCACAGAGCAGAACCTCGTAAGAATCAACGATATCTTAGGCGAATTAGAAGAGCGCAAGGGACCTCTCGAAGAGCAGGCCGGCAAGGCTCGTAAGTTCAATGAGAACTACGAAGAATTAAAGAAACTCGAGACATCGCTTCTCGTTCATAAGATCACTGAAGCCAACAAGGAGATGGGTGATTCTGCCGGTCTCAAGGAACAGCTCGAAAAAGAGATCAAAGAGCGTGAGGAAGAATACTTAAAGCTCAGAAAGAGCCATCAGGAGATAATCGAGAAGAGTGAAGCCCTCGATAACGAGATAGAGGACAGACGTCAGGAACTCTCCGACCTCACCGAGTACGAACACGAGGCCCAGACAGATAAAAAGGTCTCAATAGAAAGACTCAATCAGACCAACCAGAGAATTGAAGAACTCAAGTCTGACATGGAGACAACGGATGAGACCGTCGAGAAGCTCACTGCTGAATTAAATGAGAAGAAGGCTAAGGCTGACAGTCTCCTTAAGGAAGCTGATGAGGCCAAGACTTTGAGCGAGACTCTCGATAAGGAGCGTCAGGCAAAGTTCGAGGAATACGAGAACAGCCGTAAAGAAGCAGGCAAGGCTGATACTAAGGTCAAGGCCAAGACTGAAGAGCTTTTCGAGACAAGGAAAAAGATAACCGAGTGCCAGGCCGGCATTACGGCATTGGACGATAAGATCAGGGACATGCAGGAGGCAAGGACTGCTTCCGAGAGCGGCAAGGCCGAGCTGTCCTCAAAGATCGAAGAAGAAGAGAAGGCATTGAACGAGATCAGAAAGATCAAGGGAGATGTCAGCAATGATATTGATGTCCGCAACAAGAAGCTTGAGGAATTAAAGACACGCCAGGAAGAACTCAACAGATCTTTCGAGATAAATAACAAGAAGCTTTCTGCTGAAGAGTCCAAGCTCCAGACTTTGAAGGACATCGAGAGACGTAAGGAAGGTTATCAGGAATCAGTTAAGCGCCTGCTCGACGAAGCAGATGTCGACAGATCCGTAAAGAGCCTCATGGTAGGCGTCTTAGGTGACCTTATCAATACCGACAGCAAGTATGAGACGGCGATCGAGACCGCTTTGGGCAATTCACTCAACAATGTTGTTACCAAGAGCGAGGCTGATGCTGCCGAACTTATCGGCATCCTTAAGGAAAGAAGACTCGGAAGAGTTACTTTCCTTCCTATCGAGAATATCAGAGCCAGATATATTGACGAGGACGACCTGCGCAAGGCGAGAAGCGTCAACGGATTTATCAGCGTTGCATCTGATCTTGTTAAGAGCAGCCGTGACCTTGAAGATGTCGTGGCTAATCTCTTGGGCAGGATAATCGTTGCAGACGATCTCGACAGCGCGAGGATCATTGCTTCCAAGACTGGCCGTGCCTATAAGGTAATGACGCTTGAAGGCGATTCCGTTAACCCCGGTGGTTCTTTGACGGGTGGTTCTTTAAGAAAGACCGGAGCCGGAACGGGTATCCTCGGAAGAAAGGCTGAGATTGAAGCGCTTACAAAGACCGTGGCAGATCTCGAGAAAAAGCTTGCCGATTCAGAAGACCAGCGTCAGGAAGTCGATGACGGCATCGGCACGATAAAGCGCGAACTCGCCCAGCTCGGCGAACAGCTCAAGTTCTATCAGCTTGAGGAAGTTAAGGCTGAGGGTGAGTACAACAATACAAAGACAAGACTCGAAGAGACAGAGAAGATTCTGTCGGGTTTCGATGAGAATATGCAGACTGTATCCAAATCCAAGTTAAGACTTGAGGAAGATATGGAAGAACTTACCCGTATCGAAAACGAGATCAACGGCGAACTCTCCGATTATCAGGAAGAGATCGAGGAACAGCAGAAGATCT
Source organism: uncultured Saccharofermentans sp. (assembly GCA_905234715.1). Lineage (GTDB taxonomy): Bacteria > Bacillota > Clostridia > Saccharofermentanales > Saccharofermentanaceae > Saccharofermentans. The sequence goes on along the minus strand of CAJOJI010000014.1, from coordinate 58,684 downwards.
CAGAAGAGCAGGCTGTCAAACTCGAACAGGTCGTTGCAAAGGTCAGAGAAGCTGCATCCCTTGCAGAGCGCAAGCTTACCGAAAGAAGCGGTATCCTTGATCTTGCAGGTCACATCAAGAGACAGATCGAGGAAGCAAAGCAGGGAAGAGAAAAGTTCGATTCCGCCATCAAGGAAGCTAAGGATACGATCAACAGCATCAACAAGGAGATCAACGACCTTGATGCGAAGCTTGATGCAAACTCCAAGCAGCAGAAGGTGCTCGAAGAAAAGATCGCCGAGCTCTTTGACAAGAGAAACAGTGTATCCGGCGACATTAAGTCATATGGCGACAGACTTACTGCGAGCCGGGATGAGGTAAATGATCTTCAGACTAAACTTAATGCTCATGTTTCCAAGTACGACAAGATCATTTTCGAGATCGACCAGAATAAGAACAAACTCTGGGAAGATTACGAGACGACTTACGACAACATCAAGGACAGCGTAGAGCCTGTTGAAAAGATCGGCGAGCAGACAAAGAGGATCCAGTCCCTGAAGAATTCCATCAAGGCTTTGGGTCCCGTAAATCTCGGCGCTCTTCAGGAATTCAGCGAGCTGTCAGAGCGTCTTGAGTTCATGACCAAGCAGAGAGACGACATTGAAGCTGCCAAGAAGGATTTGGAGCAGGTAATCGAAGATCTCCTCAACAAGATGAGATCCGAGTTTACCGCGCATTTCGATACTATCAATAAGAACTTCAGTCAGGTATTCACGGATCTGTTCGGAGGCGGTACGGCAGAGATCGTTTTGGGCGACGATTCAGAGGATGTCCTCGAGTGCGCCATCGACATCAAGGCCCAGCCTCCGGGAAAGAAACTGCAGAATCTCTCACTCCTTTCAGGTGGTGAGCGCTGCCTTACGGCCATCGGACTTCTTTTCGCCATCCAGGAATTGAAGCCTTCTCCGTTCGTAATTCTCGACGAGGTCGAGGCGGCATTGGACGACGTAAATATCACGAGATTTACGGACTTCGTAAGAAGACATTCCACTAAATCTCAGTTCATTCTTGTTACGCACCGTAAGGGTACCATGGAAGCCTGCGACCAGATGTACGGCGTTACCATGGCTGAGCGCGGCGTATCCAAGATTTTGTCAATGGAGCTTAAATAATGGGATTAGCTGATCTGTTTAAAAGAGGACTCGAAAAGACAAGGAACTTCTTTGCCGGAAGTTTTACTAAGCTTGCCGCTTCAAGCGGACGCTTTGACGAGGACATGCTCGACGAACTCGAAGAGCTTCTTATAAGGGCTGACTGCGGTGTTCAGGCGAGCGACGACATCATGGACAGGGTCAAGGAGAACATCAAAAAGACTGGTGACGACAGCAAGGAAGCCGTTCTTGCATCTGTCAAAGAGAGAATGCTCGAGATCTTGGGAGAGCCTCAGACCATGCAAGCTCAACATCATCCTTATGATCGGCGTTAACGGAACAGGCAAGACCACTACTTCAGGCAAGCTTGCCGCAAGATACAAGAAGGAAGGCAAGAAGGTCCTCATGGCTGCATGTGATACATTCCGTGCGGCTGCAGTAGGCCAGCTTAAGACCTGGGGCGAGAGAACGGGCACAGCCGTAATCGCACAGGAGCAGGAGGGAGCAGATCCCGCATCCGTTGTTTTCGATGCCATCCATGCTGCACAGGCAAGAGGAACGGATGTCCTTCTCGTAGATACTGCAGGACGTCTCCACAATAAGAAGAATCTCATGGAGGAGCTTGCAAAGATCAGACGTGTAATCGAGAGAGAAGCACCTGATGCTTCTATCAAGTCACTCCTTATAATCGATGCTACCACAGGCCAGAATGCCGTTATCCAGGCTGAAGGATTCGGTGAGGTAACAGGCCTTGATTATGTAGGTATTACAAAGCTCGACGGCAGTGCCAAGGGCGGTGTGGCCATTGCGGTTGCATACCAGTCAGGCAAGCCCATTGTTCTCGCGGGATTGGGCGAGAGTGTCGAAGATCTTGCCGATTTTGACCCTGAGTTGTTTGTTGATTCACTCGTACAAGAATAAGGCGTAAAAATTGCCATTTTACACGAAAAAATCGGTATTCTTTTGATTGTCAAAGAATTTGATTATATGTATAATCTGTTCGGTTTATTCTGAGCATGGGACAACTATGCCCGAATGTTTCACTAATCTATATCAAAATTCTTAAAGAGAGGGGACCCGGTATATGTCTTTATTAACATCTTCCTGGTTAATCGTACTCGGCGTAGTAGTCCTTGCACTTATCTACGTTGCGTTCAACTACTTCCGTATTAAGAAGATGCCCGAAGGAACTGCTGAGATGATCGAGTTATCAGGAATCATCCGTTCCGGCGCGCAGACATTCCTTAAGACGGAGTTCAAGAGCATCGCCATCGTGGTTGGCGCTGTTGCTGTCATCTTCACACTTTGTGTTGAGAAGACAAGCGGCATCACATTCCTCATGGGTGCTTTGATGAGTTCCATCGTTTGCGTTCTCGGTATGCAGAGCGCTACATACGCTAACGTTCGTACTTCAAACAAGGCAAGAGAAAGCCTTTCAATCGGTGAGACCGTTAAGGTTGCTCTCTGCGGCGGTTCAATCAGCGGCCTTGCAGTTCAGGGCTTCGGTATGTTGGGCTTCATCGCAGTTCTCCTTTGCTTCGGCGGTGTAAAGCACGACGCTGAAAGCTCAGGTCTTGTACTTAAGGCACTTACCTGCAACCCCTACATCATGAGAATTTCCACATATTCTTTGGGCTGCTCCATCGTTGCTATGTTCAACCGTGTTGCAGGCGGTAACTACACAAAGGCAGCAGACATTTCTTCAGATATCCTTGGTAAGCTCAGACATGACCTTCCTGAGGATGACTCAAGAATCCCGAACACAATCGCAGACTTCATCGGTGATAACGTTAACGATATCGCCGGCAACTGCTCCGACCTCTTGGAGTCATTCGTTGCTACAATGTCTGCTTCAATCATGATCTCCGTAACACTCTTCAAGACAGCTCTTGCAGAAGGCGAGACACAGATCACAGACGCTACATTCAATGCTACGGTTCTTTTCCCTGTAATCCTTGCAGGCTGCGGTCTTGTAGGATGCCTTATCGGTCTTGGTCTTGCTAACATCAAGAAGATGGGTGACAATCCGTCAAAAGAGCTCGATCTCTCCACATGGATCTCAGCAGGCTGCACGATCGTATTCGGCGGCGTAGCTTCTTACTTCATCTTCAAGGATGTACCTCTCTATACAGAGTTCAAGCTCGGTTGGGCTTCTCCCTGGGTTTCATCCATCATGGGTATCGTTTCCGGTATCGCTATCGGTATCATCACTGAGTACTACACATCAACAGATCACAAGCCTACACAGAAGATCGCTGAGATGTGCACAGAAGGTGAGGCTTTCGTTGTAACAAAGGGTGACGCTGTCGGTTCAAGATCAGTTCTTCTCCCTGTACTCGTAATCATCATCGCTTTGATCGTTTCAGGTATCATCGGCGGTTCTTACGGTATCGCAATCTCCGCTCTCGGTATGCTCGCATTCGTTGGTGCTACAGTTTCCATCGACGCATTCGGTCCTATCGCAGATAACGCAGGCGGACTTGCAGAAGCTTGCCACCTCGCACCTGACGTTCGTAAGATCACAGATAAGCTCGACGCAGTTGGTAACACAACAGCAGCTATCGGTAAGGGCTTCGCTATCGGTTCCGCAGCATTCGCTACAGTTTCACTCATCATGGCTTATGTAGGAACATATTCCGGTGATGCAGCTGTTCCGGTACTCAACTTCGCTACATTCTTCGTAGTAGCAGGCGGTATCCTTGGTGGTGCTCTTGTTGAATACTTCAGCGCTATCCTTACAGATAACACAATCGACGCTGCTAAGATCATGGCTGACGTCGGAGACAAGCAGATGACACAGGAAGTTCTTGACGGTAAGGCTAAGCCTGACTACAACATGATGATCGCCATGGCTGCTAAGGAAGCTATCCGCAGAATGGTTCTTCCTTCAGTCCTCGCTCTCCTTATCCCTGTAATCGGCGGTTTCCTCCTCGGACCTGAGTTCGTAGGCGGTATCCTCGTAGGTGCTACGATCGTTGCTATCCCGAGAGCTATCTTCATGGGTAACTCCGGCGGTGCATTCGACAACGCTAAGAAGTACATCGAGCAGGGCATGCTCAAGGGTCACGCAAAGGGTTCTCCTGCACACAAGGCAGCTGTAACCGGTGACACAATCGGTGATACACGTAAGGACGTTGTAGGCGTTGCTTTGGACATCTTCATCAAGCTCATGTCCACAGTTGCAAATACAATTACTCCTATCATCAGCAGATATCACATCTTCAAGTAATAGGCTGATTATTCTTGCATAAAAGACGGCTGTCCTTTGGGGCAGCCGTTTTGATTTGAAAATGAATGATATGATTTGTACCTAAAGCGGTAATTTTTCGCGTTTAGGTGCATAATATTGAGGATTTGTGTACCTAAATTCGAAAAACAAGCCGTTTTGGTACATAATCCGGGTTAAAATCCTTTACAAACAAGGGATCTGATGGTATCATCACCAAGTTGCCTTAATCGCAGTTTTGCGGAAGACTCCGACCCTTACCTTCGATTTTGGCGTATTTATTCTAAAGGAGGAAAGATTTATGTCAGCATCTTTCGACAAGCAGGCTATCATCAAGGAATACGCTCTTTCAGAGGGCGACACAGGTTCTCCTGAGGTTCAGGTTGCACTTCTTACTTACAGAATCAATCACCTCACAGAACACCTCAAGACCCACAAGGGTGACCACCACAGCAGAAGAGGACTTCTCATGATGGTTGGTAAGAGAAGAAACATCCTTGACTATCTTGCAGCAGTTGATATCGAGCGTTACAGAACACTTATCGCTAAGCTCGGCATCAGAAAGTAATCTTTCAAACAGATTATTTGGAAAGCGGTTCCTTATGGGACCGCTTTTTTATTAATAGTTTCAGGGTGTATAATTTAAAGATATTGAGCATTTGGGAGGTATTACCATGCTTGACGGTTTTATCAGAGTGGCGGCGGCAAGCCCGAAGGTCAGAGTCGGTGATGTTGATTACAATGTGGCCGAGACAATAAGTTTTGCCAGAAAAGCAGCATCCAACGATTGTGCGGTTGTTGTATTCCCTGAGCTTGGACTGACCGGATATACATGCGGTGATCTTTTCCTTCAGAATGCTCTTCTTGATAAGGCAATAGAAGGCCTTTACGATCTTGCTGACCAGACGGCAGATCTTAATACGATAATCATTGCCGGACTTCCTTATCAGCTCGGCGGAAAGCTTTATAACGTTGCAGCAGTCATCCATCAGGGTGATATCATCGGAATAGTTCCCAAGCAGAATATCCCCAATCATTCAGAGTTCTATGAACTCAGACATTTCGCACCCTATGAGGACGACGGCGTCATCATGACCGACGAAGATATCTGCTTCGGCAGAGCCGTATTCAATTGCGGCGAGTTCTGCTTTGGTGTCGAGATCTGTGAGGATCTCTGGGTAGCTTCAAGCCCTTCCGTTGACTATGTGAAGAGGGGAGCAGAGGTAATCTTCAATCTGTCCTGTTCTGATGAGATCATCGGCAAGGCAAAGTTTCGAAGAGACCTTGTTAAGATGCAGAGCGCAAAGCTCATGGCAGCTTACATTTACTGTGATGCAGGTTTGGGCGAATCCACACAGGACCTTGTTTTCGCAGGCCATAATCTCATTGCCGAAAACGGCAAGATCTTAAGAGAGAGCAAGAGATTCGCAAACGATAACGATGAAGATGCGATCATATATGCTGATGTCGATCTCGAAAGGATCGAAGCAGACAGAAGAAGGAGCAATACTTTCTTTGCCGATAACGCAGGTTATAACGGTGTCGACATAGTTGAATTCGATGCTGAATTCCCTGACATCACTCCCAAGAGAAAGATAAGCAGGACTCCGTTCGTTCCTTCGGATAAGACTGACCTTGCAACAAGATGTGAAGATATCCTCGGAATGCAGGCAGCAGGCCTTTATACAAGACTTAAGGCAATAGGCTGCCAGAAGGCAGTTATCGGTCTTTCGGGCGGTCTTGATTCCACGCTTGCTCTTATCGTTGCGATCCATGCTTTCGATAAGCTCGGACTCGACAGAAAGAACATCATCGGCATCACGATGCCGGGTTTCGGAACGACATCCAGAACGAAGAATAACTCGATCAACATAGCTGAGGAATACGGCTGCACATTAAGAGAGATATCCATTTCTGACAGCGTTACACAGCACTTCAAGGACATCGGACACGATATGGATGTCCACGATATTACTTATGAGAATTCTCAGGCAAGAGAGCGTACACAGATCCTCATGGACATTGCAAACCAGGAGGGCGGTATCGTAATCGGTACGGGCGACCTTTCCGAGCTTGCTTTGGGCTGGGCTACCTATAACGGCGACCATATGTCCATGTACGGAGTCAACTGTTCCATCCCGAAGACTCTCGTAAGATACCTCGTATCCTATGAGTCACAGCGTACTGCTGAGATCAGCCCGGCTCTTTCCAAGGCGCTTGCAGACATCGTTGATACACCCGTATCTCCTGAGCTCCTTCCGCCTACAGAAGACGGCAAGATCTCCCAGAAGACAGAAGAAACAGTAGGACCTTATGAGCTCCACGATTTCTTCCTTTACTACATGATCAGATACGGCTTCGCACCTTCAAAGATCTACCGCATGGCTCTTACGGCTTTTGAAGGCGCATACGATGCCGACACCATCTATAAGTGGGAAGAGACATTCTTAAGACGTTTCTTCACGCAGCAGTTCAAGAGATCCTGTGTGCCTGACGGTCCCAAGGTCGGTACGGTATCCCTGTCTCCAAGAGGCGACTGGAGAATGCCTTCCGACGCATCCAGAAACGTATGGCTTGATGACTTAAAGACGGTAAAGGATTGAACATGAAATCAGTAGTTTGTTTTGGCGATTCAAATACTTACGGACATAATCCCGTTAACGGCGAGAGACTTCCCGAGAGCGTAAGATGGCCATGCCTTTTACAGGGACTTCTTGGTGACGGATATAAGGTCATTGAAGAAGGACTTAACGGCAGGACCACCGTATTTGACGATCCCAACGACGACTGGAAGAAGGGCATCGATTACATCAAAGGCATTCTCTGTACACACAGGCCTGTAGATTATCTTGTCATAATGCTTGGAACCAATGATATGAAGACGGTTTACAACGCTTCTCTTGATGCAATCGCAAACGGCCTTAACGAGATCGTAAGCAAGGCAGAGAGCGTAATGAACATCAAGCAGGGATTTGTCCCGAAGATCCTTGTCGTATCTCCGCCTGAAATATCAACAGATATACTGACCGGACCTTTCAGTGGCTCTTTTGACCAGGTCTCGATCGATAAATCAAAGCGCCTTGCCGAATACTATAAGAAGGTCGCTGACAAGCATGGCTGCATGTTTTTGGATGCCAAGCAGTACATTAAGCCGTCTGTTGAAGACGGTCTGCATTTAGGACCTGACGGCCATAAGGGACTTGCCGAGATCATCGCGAAAACGATCCTTGGCTGATCCGGTTTATATTTATTTGTCTTATTGCGTATTTAGTATATAATTAATAAGTTCGAGAAGGAGTGTAGTGTGTAGATTGACTGCCCGAACATCGTGCCTGTTCTTGCTCGGACCGTGAATCTACGAACTACCTCCTTTACCCAAATTCTATATTTCATAAAGGAGTTTCAGATGGAAAAGATTTTCAAAACTGAAATCGCCGGCAGACCGTTGGTTGTCGAGACCGGTAAGATCGCACAGTTTGCAAACGGATCCGTTCTTATCAGATACGGTGAGACAAGCGTGCTTTCAACAGTAACAGCAAGTGCTACACCTCGTGAGGGAATCGATTTCTTCCCGCTTTCAGTAGATTACGAGGAAAAGATGTATGCCGTAGGCAAGATTCCGGGAGGTTTCCTTAAGAGAGAGGGAAGACCCGGCGAGAAGGCTATTCTCGTATCCCGTGTTATCGACCGTCCTATCAGACCTTTGTTCCCTAAGGACCTCAGAAACGACGTTTGCGTAAATAACCTCGTTATGTCAGTTGACCCTGACTGCTCACCTGAGATCACAGCAATGCTCGGTACATCAATCGCAATTGCTATTTCCGATATCCCGTGGAAGGGACCTGTCGGAGGCGTTGTACTCGGCCTTATCGACGGCAAGACGATCATCAACCCTACACTCGAGCAGCGTGAAGTTTCCGATATGTATGTAACTCTCGCCGGTACACTCACAAAGATCTGCATGGTTGAGGCAGGCGCTAACGAAGTACCTGATGACGTAATGCTCAATGCTATCGCTGAGGGTCACGAAGAGATCAAGAAGATCTGCGAGTTCATCAACAGCATCGTTGCTGAGATCGGTAAGGAGAAGTTCACTTACGAGTCAGCTGACGTACCGGAAGAGATCTTCGAAGCTGTTAAGGAATACGGCTGGGACAGAATGCGTCAGGCAGTTCTTTCCAAGGACAAGGAAGTAAGAGACGGCAACGTTGCAGTTCTTCAGGAAGAAGTTGCAGCAATGCTCGAAGAGAAGGAAGAGGGCCTTTCAAAGTGGGCACCCGATGCTATCTACAAGCTCGAGAAGAAGGTCGTAAGAGATTACCTCTTCAGAGAGCATGTCAGAGTTGACGGCAGAGCTCTTGATGAGATCAGACCTTTGTCCGCAGCAGTCGGCGTACTCCCCAGAGTTCACGGTTCATCATTCTTCCAGAGAGGTCAGACACAGGTAATGAATATCTGTACTCTCGCTCCTCTCGAAGAAGCTCAGAAGCTCGAGGGCCTCGATGAGCAGACATACAAGAGATACATTCACCACTATAACTTCCCGGGTTACTCCACAGGTGAGGCTAAGCCTTCCAGATCACCCGGAAGACGTGAGATCGGTCACGGCGCTCTCGCTGAGAGATCTCTCATTCCTGTACTTCCTTCTGAGGAAGAGTTCCCTTACTCAATCAGAACAGTATCTGAGATCACAATGAGTAACGGTTCAACTTCACAGGGTTCCGTTTGCGCTTCCACACTTTCACTCATGGACGCAGGCGTTCCGATCAAGAGACCTGTTGCAGGTATCTCTTCAGGACTTATCACAGATCCCGATAACGACGACAACTTCCTCGTATTCATGGATATCCAGGGCATCGAGGACTTCTTCGGCGATATGGACTTCAAGGTTGCAGGTACTACAGAAGGTATCACATCCATCCAGGTTGATATCAAGGTTGAAGGTCTTACATTAGACATCATCAAGGCTGCTTTCGAGATGACACACAAGGGAAGACTCCAGATCATCAACGACATCATTCTCCCTTGCATTCCCGCACCCCGTGCAGAGCTCAACAAGTGGGCTCCGAGAATCATCTCTATGCAGGTACCTGTTGACAAGATCAGAGAAGTCATCGGTTCAGGCGGAAAGGTCATCAACAAGATCATCGCTGACACAGGCGCTCAGATCAACATCAACGACGACGGTATGGTTTACATCTCCACTCCTGACCTCGAAAAGGCTGAGAAGGCTAAGATGATCATCAACGGCATCGTTGCTGATCCTGAGGTAGGCACAGAGTACGACGGTACAGTTACAAGACTTATGGACTTCGGTGCTTTCGTTGAGTTCTTACCCGGTAAGGAAGGTCTTGTCCACATCTCCAAGATGGCTTGGAACAGAGTAGAGAAGGTTGAAGACGTTCTCCACGAAGGTGACAAGGTACACGTTAAGCTCATCGAGATCGATTCACAGGGAAGACTTAACCTTTCCATCCGCGACTGCTTACCCAAGCCGGAAGGATATGTAGAGGAAGAGCCCAGAAGAAGAGAGGGCAGAACTAACAGAGAGAGAAGAGGCGGCTTCGCAGGCGCCGGTAGAATCGGCGGCAGAAAGAACTTCGGCGGAGACGATGAGGGCAGCAACGAAGCACCCGAGAATCCGAAGGGCAGAAGAAGAGAGTTCTAAAAAATAAAACATAAAGGGGTGAACATTATGGCAGAGAACATGGGAAACACAGATGAGCAGGTTGAGGTAATCACTGCGGCACAAACAGAAGACGTAACCGACAAGAAGTGTCCGAACTGCGGAGCTACTGTAGTTTATGACCCGGAAACTCTGTCAATGACTTGCCCGTTCTGCGGATATTCCAGAACGCTTCCCAAGCCTGAAGACAACGGTCAGGACGTAGAAGAGCTTGATTTCGCTTCTGCAAAGAACCGTGAGAGCCTTGACTGGGGTAAGGAAAAGAAGTCCCTCGTCTGCAAGAACTGCGGCGCAGAGACTATCATGGACTCTGCTGATACAGCACAGTGCTGCCCTTACTGCGGATCTACACAGGTTATGCCTGTAGACAACGACGACGATGTTGTTGCACCCGGTGGCGTTGTTCCTTTCGAGATCACAAAGGAAAAGGCTGCTCAGCTCTTCAAGAGCTGGATGAAGGGTAAGCTCTTCGCACCTAACGATGCAAAGAAGAGCTGCGAAGCAAAGAACTTCAGCGGTGTTTATCTCCCTTACTGGACATACGATTCACAGACAACATCTCCTTATGAGATTAGACTCGGATTCGATAAGAAAGATAAGGACGGTAACGTTACAACTACTTACAGAACATACAGAGGCATTTACGAGCGCTTCATCGACGATGAGACTGTTTATGCCAGCAAGAAGACAACAAACCGCTTCATCAAGGAAGCTTCAAAGTTTGACTTCTCCAAGCTCCGTAAGTATTCTCCTGAATTCATCGCAGGATTCCTCGCTGAGCGTTACACAGTAGGTCTTGATGAAGGATGGGATATCGCTAAGACTCAGATCAAGAGGACACTCGACAGTGAAATCTCCAGCATGGAGAAGAAGAAGCGTGGTGCTGACAGAGTAGACAAGCTCAACTTCAACACAGCTTATTCCAAGGTAACTTACAAGTACGTTCTTGCTCCTATCTGGATCGCTAACTTCAAGTTCAAGGAAAAGCTCTACAATATCGTAATCAACGGTCAGACCGGACAGATCAAGGGCGAGGCTCCTGTATCACCTCTCAAGGTTGCAGTTGCTATCATTCTTGCAATCATCGCAATCATCGTTGTTTATGCATTGCTCAACAACTGATTGAGAGTTTAAAAGATCATTTCAGAAGACCGCTGCACAACAAGTGTGTGGCGGTCTTTTGATGCTTTTCATACAATAAAACGCATCCTATTCCTGCGACCGGTGAGACTATTAATGAAATGCTGATTGCGACAGCAATAATTGTTATTTTGGGGTCGATGTTTCTGTTTGGAGAGGGTTTTAAACGAAAAGAGAACAAATTGCATAAATAAACCGTTCTGATTTCTTAACGAAAATTAACCAGTTTTTGAGTATTCATTCCCGCAGCCTATTTAATTAATGGGCGTCGGGAATGTTTTTGGTCAAATGCGCTCGGAAATGTCTAATATTTTTGAGTCTGTTATTTGACATTCTTGTATGCTAGATGACATTTATTTAGGATTTCCGACATTTTTGCAGAATTTTTATGCTAATAGGTCAATATTTGTTGCTTTTGTGTGTCATACGCACATCAATGTGACAGAAGACTTGAAATCTTAACAATTCGTTCATAAAATTAACCTGTCAAATTTTCTATATTTTTGGAGGCCCAATGTATAACTTCGCTAAAAGAGTAACATCGGCAGTAGTGGCAGGCGCAGTCGTTCTCGGAACACTTGCATTTTATCCTACTGGAAATAAGGGACGAGTAAATGCAGCAGCACCTGAGTTATATGATTCAACAAGTGCAGTAAACTATAAGACAATACTTGGCGGTGCTGTAGACTACGGTATTGTATGTAATGATATTCATCAAACTGATCACATGGAGACGACATATGCTACAAATGAGTTATGGAATCCCCAAACCAAGAATACCGATGTTGACTATATTACTTCCCCAGCATTATTCCTTATAGGATCTGTTAAGGAAGGCAAACCTACTTTTGATTATACTCGAGCATCGGCCATTTATATTGAAGCTCCTGAAGAAGTTTTTGGTTCATTTGATCCTTCAATGTCAATTCCTGATGATGGTGGCGATTCAAACAATGATCCTAGATTCGGTAATCTGAAATTCGGAAATAGAATTAACGAGATTAATCACCCGACTAAAGTCATCATGGCTGTAAATCCAGATGCTTCTTCGAATGTTGACAGACTCATAAAAAGAATCAGTTCAAATACAACAGCAGAAGATGTTGAACTTGGCTGGTCTTATTTTTTGAATAATCGTGCTCATTCTGATTATGTGCTCAATCCTAATGGAACATGTAGTGAGATTGTCATTGATACTGATAGTACTACAACAACTATAAATATAAATGACCCTGTATACGCGAACAGGGTAGTTTACATCAACGTTACCGCTCAAATGCTTCCCAGTTTGGCCAAGAGTGGTAGTTTCATAATTAATAAGGATGATTCTACTATTGTCGTATTTAATATAGACGATTCTATTGTCAGTGACAGCAGTTTGAAAATGAACAAGCCGGTTGTTCATAGTAGTGACGGAAATACTTATGTCGGAACAACTGCTAGAAATGGAGATATTGATTTTGCTGGTTATGATGACAATTCGGATGGCGTCAAAGCTGCTGATGTACAGACTCATTTCAACGAAACGATAGTTTGGAATGTTATGACATCCAAGCCTGTCGTAATTATTAACATGGGCGGAACCATGTTGTTCCCTAATGCGTCTTCAATAACTAACCAAGAAGGTAACTCCAGTGGTTGGATCGTAGCAAAGAATCGAGTTAATATTAATTCTGAGTTCCACTTCCTGTATAGCGGCTCCAGTTTGGAGAATGACGAAGGTCAAATGCACTTCTCACTCACAAAAGCCTTTACCAATAGATATGCAGCTCACGGATCTATAGTCCAGGATACTTCTATAGGTATTGCTGATAAAGCATATACATTTTATATGCAGAGATATAAAAGTATCGATTCAAATGGAGATTTGCAGAATGCAATTGGTTCCCCAATGCAAGCTGATGTTGATCAATATGGTGCAGTATCTTTCCCAACTATAAACTTTGCTGATTCAGGGAATGCGGATTATTATGTTTCTAAACCTGACTCCGGAGAAAAAGAAGAGAACTTTTATTTTAAAGTTTATGAAGACACTTCTAAAACTTCACCTTCTAATGTCGAGAATTCAGATGGTTATATCATCATAAAGATGACTGTCAAAGTTGATTCAGATGGTAACTATACATATTTTGTAAATTACAAGTCTGTAGCAGGTAAAAACCCTGGTGACAGCAATAATGTATTATTCAAGGATTATGAATCTTCTGACATAAAGATGTCAGGTGTTCAGTTTGACCTTGGAGCTTTCTATAACAGGTCAATCGTGCCCGGTTATTTATCATTAACCAAGACTATAGATGGATTGACTGATACAGAAATAACTGTATTAAAGAACAACATTGAGTTTGATGTTCTTGATAAAGATGGAAAATCTGTTTTATCACAGAAGCTGAAATTAGCTACTGATTTTACTTTTGATTCTGCTAAGGGGACTTATGTACTTAATTCCGATAAGTTGATCCAAGTACCCGATGCTGAAGCAGCGTATAAAGTTGTTGAGTCTGGTTATACGAGTACCGGATACAAAGAAACTATTACATATATTGTTTCGCAGGCATCACAGGTACAAAATCAGACTTTAAATCCTAATGAAGTAATGATTACTTCTCTTAGCACTAAACAAGATGAGCCTTCTATCGTTGCATATAATAATTCTTATATAAAGAATACAGTTGTAACGTATGGATATTTTGATATCACAAAGACTTTTGGTGGAGATGCAAAAGCAAGTGACTTTAATAATCTTTCTTTCGAGATTTACGAAGTAGATACTTCAACAACTCCGGCGACTGAAACATTGAAAGAGACGATTTCTTTTAATTTGAGTAATTTCATTGAGAGCAATGGAACTTACTCATTAAGGAGTAAGCGCGATTTAGATACATCCAAGACATATATGGTCAAGGAAATTAACTATAATGTCGCAACAGGAGAGACGGTAACAGTTGAGTATAAGTTGCCGGGTGGAAATAATACTCCGGCTGTGGACGGAAAGAGCGGAACATTTAGTGTTGCAGTTGACAACTATGCGGACAATCCGTATGTAGTAGCTTTTACTAACAGCTTTACAAAGAGTACCAATAATGTTGATATCTCCGTAAGCAAGAGAGTGCTTGGTACAGGTTCGACATACGATGAATTACAGGGAGCAAAGCTTACTCTCACCAGAACAGATGACACATCTTATGTGTTTACAGATGATAACTTCGTAGCTGGAAATGGTGTAACGGGTAAGGTAATCAGTGGAAATACAATTTCATTTGTTTCCGGCTCAACTGAAAGTGCTTTCAGGAACTTGCCTGATGGTACATATACACTTGAAGAAACAGATTATCCTGTTATCGAAAATGTAACGTATACCAAGGCAACAACAATCGAGTTTGAGATATCCGGCGGTATTGCTACTCAGACTGCCGCTTCTACAGCGCAGGATAACGGTATTGAAGGTGATACTCGTGGTGGTCAGACTCTTTATCTCGTTGATGCTCCGATGGGATACATTATGATCGTAAAAGAAATCACAGGTGTTACTAACTTAAATGATGTAGCTCCTATCACATTTACGGTAACAAATAAAGACGACAATTCCGATACTATCGAAATCCCTGAACTTAAGAATGATAACTTGAAAACGGGAATGTGGGTTGCAAACGGAAATACGTATACATATGTTATTCCTACAGCAATTGCAGTTGGTAAAGTATATAAAGTAACAGAATCTGCACCCAGCACTAAGACAGTTGGAAATACAATTTATACACTTGATACTACAGCATCCAATATAAATGATAAAGAAGTTACAGTCGTTGGAGGAACTGTTGCGAAAGCTACAGCTGCTTCATTCAAAAATGTTTATTCTTCTTCAAATGCTACTGGCAGTTTGAGTGTAAAGAAGATTATAAATAGTAGTAGCGAAACTCTTCCTTCAGATGTTAGTGCTTTTATAATCACGGTAACTTTTAATACTGATATTACGAATGCAACAGTGCCGGATGGAACTACAAAGGCTGGTAAAGTATGGACTATTACCGCTGAACCGGGTAAGACATACACGATTTCAGGTGTTCCTGACGGAGCAGAATATACAGTAGAGGAAACAGGTATATTCACTACAAGTACTCAAGCTCTTACAAGTGAATATGAAGTAACTTATACAAACGCAACTGGTACAATTGATGCTAATGCAACAAACCCTGTAACTTCGATCGTTACTAATAAGTACACAGCGAAACAGCCTGATGATGCGTACATCACATTGACAAAGACAGTAGGCGGCCCTGTAACAGCGTCTGACGTAGAGGGTCTTACATTTACTGTATATAAGAACAGTGATGACAGTGTAGTTGGCACAGCGCTTACTCTTAAGGATGACTTCGAGCTTAAGAGCGGAACAACAGACACATATGTACTTAAGAATCCTATCAAGGTAGAAGCAGGCGAATCGTACTATGTAGTAGAGAGCAATACAGCGATTACCGGATATGATCTCGTAAAGGTAACATACAAGCTTGATGGTGACACGACAGCTTCAGAGATCACTACAGCAAGTACGTTCAAGACAGGAACGATTACACCTACTACAGCAAATACAGATACGAATGCATTTGGTGTAGAGTTCACGAACGAGTACAAGTCAAACTCAACACCTACATATGGTTCTATCCAGATTAAGAAAACCATTCAGGGTGAAATCACTGATACTGACCGTGAGAATCTAACATTTACTGTTTATGACGAAACAGATGGTGTTGAGATTTGGTCCGGTAAATTAGGTGAAGATACCAAGTTTACTCATAATACTGAATGTACAGAATATACTTCAGTTTTGATTGGTGTTGATACTGCAGGTAACGGCACTCTTGATACATCACATGAGTACAGAGTGGTTGAGACGCTTAATCTTAATGACGGATCAATTACCGTCGATTACACTATTGGAGGCAGTCAGACAACATCTACTACTAATGGTGATTCCGGCAAATTTACTATCAGCGGAACTGTTACAGATGTTGAAATTTTGAACATCTATTCAAATAGTAATAGTAACGGCGGCAACGGTGGCAACGGCGGTAATGGCGGTAATGGCGGTAATGGCGGTAACAGTCAGCCTAATCCTCCGCTTCCTACATCAGGTTATATTGAATTCACCAAGACATTCGGCGGTGATGTAACTGAGGCTGAGGCAGCAGGATGCGGTCTGTACTTTGTAATCACGAATGATGCAGGTGATTATCTTGATCTTGACGGTAATATCTCTTCTGATGAGGTCCGTATTACTCTGAAGGATATGGATCACACAGACGGAACTCTGGTTTGGAGCAAGACCATTACAGGTGTTCCTTTCGATACTTACTATGTAACTGAGCATAATGAGGTTATCTACATCAACGGCGGTAAGGTTCCTTACACGTTCGAGAAGACTACATCTGTTACAACTGATCACACAACATTGTGGAACACATCAGATGACGGTTATTTCGATCTTGAGAACTACTACACACATCCTGGCTTTGATGTAACCATCTCCAAGGAAGACATTGCAGGTAAGGAGATCGCTCAGGCACAGCTCAAGTTTACGAGTGTTGATGGCTATGATCTTTCAAAGGTCGTTGTAGCACAGAATGGTACGCCCATTCAGTACACGCTTTCTGATGACAAGTCTTCGATCACATTCGTAACGGTTGAGGGTTATCCGTCGATCATCCAGGGACTCTTTGCGGGTACTTATGAACTCGAGGAGACAGTTACACCTGAAGCTTACCTCACAGCTGAGAAGATCACATTCGTTCTCAACAATGACGGTACTATCACTGATGGCGAAGGAAAGATCTCTGCTTACGGTTCTCCTGTAGTCATGATCGACCATGCAGATCCTTACTACAATACTGAGGTTATCTCTGCTAACCGCTCACCGATTCCTGCAACAGGTGAGAATCCGAGCTATATAGCAATCGCTGGTATCGCTCTTGTAGGATTCTGCTCAGCAGCTCTGGCAGGACTTGGCGTTCACGGCCGCCAAAAGAGCCGTTATTCTCTTAAAAAACCTACGCATACGCTTATAATAACATCATTCATATAGGAATTTGTAAGAAAAAATAGACAAAAAAATCCCGGATCATGTGATCCGGGATGTAAATGGTGCGGCCGACGAGACTTGAACTCGTATGGGGTTAACCACACGCCCCTCAAACGTGCGCGTCTGCCAGTTCCGCCACGGCCGCATATATACCGCTTTGTCAGCAAGCCTTGTAATTATACGGTTAGAGTTTTTTTGTGTCAAGTACCAAAATCAGATTTATATATTAAAGGAGTCTTTTCTTCTTTCGTAGTAGAACATGAACTGCTGCATAATGCCTGCAGTGGCAGGGTACGGGGTACAGTCGAAGTGTCCGTTATAGTATCTGTCTTCGATCCTCTGTATCCAGACGTCCACTGGGAAGCGTCCTGTTCTTGCAAAAGCGAAAAGCATTATGCAGTTGGCAACCTTTGTGCCGACGCCGTACATGGCCGTCAGGGCTTTATAGAGGTCATCGTCTGATAACTGTGCCAAAGCATCCGGATCGAGCTTGCCTGTCTTGAATTCCTCGGCGGCTCTGGCTATGTAGGGCGCTCTGTAGCCTACGCCTGTGTTCTCAAGCTCGCTGAAGGGCAATCTGTTAAGTTCTTCAGGAGTGGGGAAGGCGTAGTATTCCTTTTCGAGAGGTGTTACGAAAGGAGCTTTAAGCCTGGGAGCCTTGATCTTCTTGCCACAGAGCTTTGATATGC
This sequence comes from uncultured Saccharofermentans sp., assembly GCA_905234715.1. GTDB lineage: Bacteria > Bacillota > Clostridia > Saccharofermentanales > Saccharofermentanaceae > Saccharofermentans. The sequence goes on along the minus strand of CAJOJI010000014.1, from coordinate 40,737 downwards.
GCTCTACGGATGTCGTGATGGACGGGATAGAGCGCCTCTGGGAGATTATGTAGCTGATGGTAGTCTCAAAGATGTCCTGCTTTAGGATCCTGATGCCGTAGCCGAATTCCGAAGCCTTCAAAAGATATTCGTCATCTTTGTCGATGGACTTAACGATCTTTTTGTAATCGCGGTCAAGATCGAAATATGTTTTCCAGATGGTATTGAATTCATCTTCAGTGCAGGAGAAGGCGAAAGTGTCTTTGCCTGTCTTTGCGACCTGAAGGTATCTGCCGTAGGCGACAAGCTCGATGTGAGCATCGTCTATGACCTTTATCCTGAATGCCTGACCGGAATCTGCGACTTTGGCTAAGTCTAAGAAGGGAATCTTAACGCTTACCATTGTTCTTGTCGCCCAGTTTGAAGTAATTGCTTAATGTGCACACGATATTGCCGTTATAGAGCTTTACGCGCTTGTCCGGCTTATATCCCGTAGCATCTTCGAAAGCGTTCTCAGGAGTGATTACGGAAAGTCTCAGGCCCTTTTTGCAGAAGCCGTCTCTAGTAAGGTATGTGTGGCCGATGAGTCTGTAGATCTTGTCTGCCTCCTCAGGCGTCATGAGACGTCCGCCGTAGGGAGGATTGGTGATTACGAGCTGTCTGGGCAGGGAAGTGAGCTTCTCCATGTATTCAGGCGACATCTTGGCTGCGTCACAGAGCCTGAACTTTGTAAGTTTGCCGACACCTGCTGCTTCAGCGTTGCGCTTTGCAGATTCGACTGCCTTTGGATCTATATCAGAGCCAAAGAAGTAACAATCGTCCATGGGTTCGGTATCTTCGTTGTCGAGTGCTTCTTGAAGCGCTCTCTGGTACGGAGCCTTGCCGATATAGGGAAGATCCTCGTAAGCGAAATGACGGTCTCTTCCGGGAGCTATGCCGCAGGCTGTTCTTGCAGCTTCGATAACGATGGTTCCTGAGCCGCAGAAAGGGTCTACAAGCGCTTCGTTGCCGTAGGGACGGTATTTGGCGTATGTGAGCATTCCTGAAGCAAGAGTCTCTCTTATAGGTGCCTCGTGCGTAAGAGGCCTGTAGCCGCGTTTATGAAGACCTGCGCCTGATGTATCGACCATGAAACGGCAAGTGTCGTTAACGATGCCGAACTGGATCTTAACGGTACCCATTTCCTCATTCTCGGTAATCTTGGTATCGGCAGATAAACCTCTCGAATTGGCAAGGCTCTCTGCGATGGCTTTCTTGGCAAGTTTCTGGAGAGCGGGAATACCGTAGAGTTTTGACTTTCTTGAAAAGCCGTTTACTACAAATGCCCAGTTGGCAGGAATAAATTCGGACCATTTAATCGCACGGCAGCCTTCGAAAAAGGCATTGAAGTTCGTATCTGCGTCATCTGAACTGCCGCAATTGAATTCACCGGCCTCAAAGAATATGCGCTCGGCGTGCTTTACCCACATGTTTGCGCGTGCAACATCAAGGAAATCTCCTTCAAGTGTGACCACGCCGTCGTTGACAGTGATCCTGTCCTTGTCGTAGCCTCTGTCTAAAAGGTCTCCTTTGGTGGGTGATTCGAGCCCGAATAATGTAGTAATTATTATTTTCATAGGCATGAGTATACCAAACTTGTTGGCAGAATACTTATCAAGAATAGCAATAATTCAGTAGTGAAATCCGATTTTGGAGCAATAGAAATACATTATAACAATCTACAAAAATGTTCATAATGTGCATAACTTTGTTTATAACTACAAAAACAAACAATCCGGTTTCAAAAGTGCCGAAACCTCCGATATTCATTGACTCCATCAATTTATTACCGTTTGTTGACAAAACAATTACAGCGTGGTAGCAAAAGTTTGAAAGTCAATGAATTAAGGGTTTTTGAGGATTTTTGACCCTTGGCGCGAAAATAGGTGTCCACGAGAGAAATACACCTAAAAAACGAAATTGGCACTTGACAAGGCTTTTTGATAAAGAATCAGGATTAGCAATTTTTGTAAAACAAATCTGACAGGTACTATTACAATTTTTGCGTTCGCCAGGGGCTTAAAATTTGTTATAATCTTTTTCTATAAATATAAGGGGGGAATAGTATGTCTGAACTACATGATACAGCTAAGTTAGCCAGAGAAGCGTCTTATGTTATGGCTTCTTTGAGCAGCGACGTAAAGAATCAGGCATTGGCCAATGTTGCTGCTTCTCTCAAGCAGGCAAAGGAAGATATCTTTAAAGCAAACAAGACGGATCTTGAAGAAGCCGAGAAGAATAATCTGGAGACTCCTCTTATCAAGAGACTTAAGTTTAACGATGACAAGCTTACGGATGTTGTTTCCGGTATTGAGAGTCTTATCGGTCTTAACGATCCTGTAGGAAGGGTTACTTTAAGAACTACTCTTGATGACGGTCTTGAGCTTACACGCGTTACATGTCCTATCGGCGTTATCGGAGTTATTTTCGAGAGCAGACCTGACGCACTGGTTCAGATAGCATCCCTCTGCATCAAGAGCGGCAATGCCGTATTCCTTAAGGGCGGGTCTGAAGCGATCAATACAAACAAGGCTTTGGCTTCTGTTATCAGCAAGGCAGGTATCGACGCAGGACTTCCGGAAGGCTGGCTCAATCTTCTCACGACACGTTCAGAGATCGCAGACATGCTTAAGCTCGATGAATATATCGATCTCATCATTCCGAGAGGATCCAATTCATTCGTTCAGTACATCATGCAGAATACCAATATTGCTGTCTTGGGACATGCTGACGGTGTCTGCCACACATACATCGATGAGGATGCAGATCCTTCCACGGCTCTCAAGGTTGCACTCGATGCAAAGACACAATATGTATCTGTATGCAATGCGACAGAGACGTTCCTGGTAAACGAGGAATTGAAGGAGACGATCCTTCCGAGACTCGTTAAGGCTCTTCAGGATGCCGGAGTCGAGATCTTCGGTGACGACTATGTCGCTGAGACATTCGGAGTTGCAAAGGCAGAGGAGTGGCACCACGAGTATCTTGCAATGAAGTGTTCAGTTAAGATCGTAAAGGATGTTGATGAGGCTATCTCACACATCAACCACTACGGTTCAGGACATACTGACGCGATAATAACCGAGAATAAGAAAACGGCAGAGCGCTTCATGACCATGGTCGATTCCGGAAGCGTTCTCGTTAATTGCTCAACAAGATTTGCCGACGGTTTCCGTTACGGCTTCGGCGCTGAAGTAGGCATTGCTACCTCCAAGATCCACGCAAGAGGTCCCGTAGGCCTTGAAGGACTTGTATCTTACAAGTACCGTCTTGTAGGCAACGGCGACATCGTAGGACCTTACTGCGACGGCACAAAGAAGTTCAAGCACATTCATCACGATAATTAATAAAGAAAAGAGGCATATATCATGATCGTATCTATAGCATCAGATCACGCAGGTTACGAGTTAAGACAAAAGGTAATCAAGCATCTTCAGGAGAAGGGCTTTGAGGTTCTTGACGGCGGCGCACCCAACGGAACAGATTCCTATTCATACGTTGATGCAGGCATCAAGGTTGCAGATGACGTAACGAGCGGCAAGGCTGACAGAGGAATTGCAATCTGCGGAACAGGTATCGGTATCTCCCTGGTTTGCAACAAGTACAAGGGAATCAGATGCGCTCTCTGCACCAACGAGTTCATGGCAAAGATGTCCAGACAGCATAACGATGCAAACATTCTCGCATTCGGTGAGAGAGTCGTAGGCCTCGGTGTTGCACTCGGAATGGTCGATGCTTTCTTTGAAGAAGAGTTCGCAGGCGGCAGACATGCAGTCAGAGTTGACGGCATCAAGGAGATCGAAGAGCGTCACTTCAAGTAATATTTCGTTTAGTTCTATATTTGATTTTTGTCATAGGCTCCGGTTCGTCCGGAGCCTTTTTGCTGCCTGGAATGCAATGAAATAAGGCATTTCGGCTGTTCTATTGTGGCCGGAACTGTTCAGAAACAATCATACTCTGAAAGTATGGTTATCCGCAAACTATTCGTATTTTATTTGTTAAGCTCTTAGCGATACAATCTCACTTGAAATCAAAAAACTATATTCAAAACGCATTGAAGCATAATATCAATACCTTTTGAGAATGAATGTGATTTACGAGATCTATAAAGGGGGGAAACGAAAATGCAACGACAAGAAAGAAATTTATCGACCTGCTATCTACAACGGCAATGTGTTTCGGAGCGGCGTTAGTAAAACAAACTCAAATTTTATAGAAGGAGAAAAGTTATGGACACTAATTTAATTAGCAGTTTGATAGACGAGAAAGTCTTCGGCGTCTGGTTCCTGATCGGCGCGGCATTGGTTTTCTGGATGCAGGCCGGATTTGCGATGGTAGAGTGTGGCTTTGCCAGAGCAAAGAATGCAGGAAACATCATCATGAAGAACCTGATGGACTTCTGTATCGGTACTGTAGTATTTATCGCAATCGGTTTCGGTCTCTTCCTCGGTGAAGATATGCTTATGGGTTTCATGGGCAAACCGAACATCGACATCTTCACAAATTACGCAACATTTGATTGGTCAAACTTCGTATTTAACCTTGTTTTCTGTGCCACAACAGCTACTATCGTTTCAGGTGCTATGGCAGAGAGAGTTAAGTTTATCTCATACTGCGTATATTCCGCAGTTATTTCAGCAGTCATCTATCCTATCGAAGCTCACTGGACATGGGGCGGCGGCTGGCTCGCACAGATCGGTTTCCACGATTTCGCAGGATCTAACTGCATCCACATGGTAGGCGGTATCTGCGCTCTGATCGGTGCAGCAATCCTCGGACCCCGTATCGGTAAGTTCGTAAAGGATAAGAAGGGTAAGATCACAAAGGTCAACGCATTCCCCGGTCACAACCTCCCCATGGGTGCTCTCGGTGTATTCATCCTCTGGCTCGGTTGGTACGGATTCAACGGCGCTGCCTGCACAGATATGGAACAGCTCGGTTCTGTATTCGTAACAACAACAATCGCTCCTGCAATCGCTACAGTTGTCTGCATGATCTTCACATGGATCAAGTATGGTAAGCCTGATGTTTCAATGGCTCTTAACGCTTCACTTGCAGGTCTTGTTGCTATCACAGCTCCCTGCGACGTAACAGACGCTCTCGGCGCAACTATCATCGGTGCCGTTTCCGGCGTGCTCGTAGTATTCGGTGTTTGGTTCCTTGATAACGTAATCAGAGTTGATGACCCTGTCGGTGCTGTCGCAGTTCACCTTTTCAATGGTGTATGGGGCGTAATCGCAGTAGGTCTTTTCGCAACAGATACAGCTCCTGCTTACTCAATCGCTGATGCAGCAGGCAACACAATGACAGGTTTGTTCTATGGCGGCGGCTTCAAGCTCCTCGGAATCCAGCTCTTAGGTATGGGCGCTACAGCAGCTTGGACAGCAATCACGATCACAATCACATTCCTTATCATCAAAGCAGTCATCGGTCTCAGAGTTACTGAGGAAGAAGAGCTCACAGGTCTTGACGCTACAGAGCACGGTCTCGCAAGCGCTTACTCAGGTTTCTCACTCATGGACGTATCAGGCTCAATGATGGAAGCAAACGAGAACACGGATCTCGGTACACCTGATTATTCAGAGGCTTCAGAGGCTCAGAAGAATGCGGCTATCAAGGTTGCAGTTGCTCCCGAACTCGATACAGGTATGCATAAGGTAGTCATCATCGCTAAGCTCTCACGTTATGACAAGCTCAGAAAGGCAATGAACGAACTCGGTGTAACCGGTATGACGGTAACTCAGGTCATGGGCTGCGGCATCGAAAAGGGTGCAGGCGAGAAGTACAGAGGTGTCGAGGTCGACGCTACACTCTTACCTAAGATCAAGGTCGAAGTAGTCGTATCCAAGATCCCTGTCGAAAAGGTTATCGAGAAGGCAAAAGAAACACTTTACACAGGTCATATCGGTGACGGTAAGATCTTCGTATACAACGTAGGCAAGGTCGTTAAGATCCGTACAGGAGAAGAAGACTATGCCGCATTACAGGATGTAGAGTAAACAACTTGATTGTATTCTCATATTCCACCCAACTAGGCAATCCCCGGAACTATATAAGTCCCGGGGATTGTTAAAAGGAAGGAACAAGAAAATGATTTCTTTAAACGATTATCTGTATTCAGGCGACACGGTCCTGAAAATACTTCTCAAGTATTCATCCGATCTTAAGAATGAGGCGATCGGAACTCATAATTCAATCGATCTTGCACACAGCAATTTCCTGATCCAGATCATTGAACTGCTTGAACATACGGACTTCCTTACGTCACAGTCCAACCGTATAAAGGATTTCTATCACTACATGACGCAGAAGTATCCTTTTCTGGCATTTACGTTTAAGGGAAGGATAAAGTCACTTATACGTGCTGAAGAGAAGTTCAACGGATATATATTGGAATACATCTACAACTATTACAAAGAAAACGGCACTTATCCGAGCGAGGCTCAGATCAAGACCAATCTGAACTGTTTCAGGGATCTCATTGCATACAGGATAGTAATATCACTGCCTGTCTGTCATGTTTCAGGGGGTGATGACCTTGAGACGCAGGAAATAGATTTCCTTTATGACATAGCAAATGTTTTGCCTGAATTTCTTGAGGAAAGGGGTTTTACGCCTGAACTGTCGGGAATAGGGGGTGCAGGCGTATCTCCGGAACTTGATGAGAACGTAAAGCTTTATTACAGGGACTATGTTCACACACCGCGTCCTTCGGGATACAGATCGATGCATATTACGCTCTATGACAATCTTGCAAGGTGTTATACCGAGATGCAGCTTAGGACAAAGGATATGGATGATTTTGCCGAGATCGGTGAGGCAAATCATTTCGGATACGAGAAAGCTCAGGAGGAGAACAGGAGCAAGAGGGACATTATCCGTCCCGGTGAGTGCAAGAACTTCGATGAGGCCTATGAACGCCTTATAAAGCTTCAAGAACTCGATCTTTCGGAGGTTAACGTGAATATGTTTAAGGCATATAACAATCACCTTATAAATGACGGATGCGGGCTGTTCAGAGGCAGGCAGATCCTTCCTTTTGAGCATCTTTCACGTTTCCAGTACGATGAGATAAGGTGAACTCCCCGAAAATCAGGGTTTTTGCGCTTATAGATTATAATTAGATGACAACATAAGCATTTAGGGTTAAAATAGGCTTTATCGATAAGAAGGGAGCTGGAGGGAAAAGATGACCATAGTATCATTTCTTCTGGCAGGCACATGGTTTTCAGAATTCTGGGCTGCTTTTGTAGAACAGCTTACTGAAAGACTGTTTGGCCATAAGGATATTGGAGAAGAGATTAGCGAAGCTATTATGCAGGTGCAGATGAGCTTTGCTGCCGGCGATAATACACTCATCATTACTGATGCCATCATAGTAACCTGGATCGCTGTAGTTATTATGTTGATCATTGTCGCTGTTTTGCTGGGTAAACCATCAAAGGACCATAAGCTCACAAAGGGTCAGACGATCCTTGTTTCTTTGACAGAGCTTGTTATCAGCACTGCAATGAGCTTCGGAATGAACCGTAAGCAGGCTGAAGAAGTTGCTCCGATGGTCATGACCTTTGGTCTTGTGCTCGTCGCATGTAACTCAATCTCATATTTTCATCTCCCGCCTCCGGCAAAGAACGTCGCATTCCCTGTAGGATGCGCTATTGTTGCGATCATTTATGTAATCGTCATGACGTTCAAGTTTATCGGCATTAAGGGATTCTGGATTTCACTTACACAGCCTGTAGCTATCATGCTCCCGTTCAGGCTTTTGGACTATGTTATCAAGCCCTTGTCACTTGCATTGAGACTTTTCGGTAACGTTTTCGCGGCATTCGTATTCATGGAGTTCTTATCTATCTCCTTACCGGTAATCGTACCGGGTATTGTAGGTCTCTGGTTCGACATCATCGACGGAGTTATCCAGGCTGTAGTATTTGCATACCTGACAATGTCTTACATCGGTGAGAACCTTGAAACTTACAACGAGTACATAGAACACCCTGAAGAACACCAGAAAAAGAAGAAATCCAAGAAGAACAAGAAATCTGAAGCTGTAGCAGCTTAATACGGAATTCAAACAGATAATAATTTAGGAGGCCAAATATATGACTAACATTCTTCTCGCAGCATTACCTATCATAGCTGCACTTGAGACAAAGGGTATCGCAGCAATCTCAGCAGCGATCGCTATCTCTTGTGGCGCTATCGGATCTACTGCAGCCATGGGTAAGGCGACAAGTTCAGCTCTTGAAGCAGGCGCAAGACAGCCTGAGATCATCTCAAAGCTTCAGACACTGCTCCTTATCGCTATCGTATTCATGGAGTCAATCGGAATCTATGCACTCGTTGTCGCATTCCTTTTGATCTTTACAGTAGGCTGATCAGGAATATTTCCGAGAGTTAATGGAGCTAAACAGTATGTCATATTTACCGGAGCTGTTATTTGAGGCAGGAGAGTCCAATCTCTTTTCGCCCGATCAGTTTGCAGGATACGCTGTAACTGCCGTGATCACGATATTCAATATCTTATTGGTATTCGTGGTTTTCAGACTGTTCGCGTATAAGAAGATCCTTAAGCTTATACATTCACGCCAGGAAGCGCTTGATGCGGAGCTCGAAGAGGCTAAAAAGGCCAGGGAAGAAGCACAGGCAATCGTAGATTCTTCCAAAGAAACCATCGATGATGCAAAGCGAAAAGGCTCTGCAATCATGGAAGAGGCCAAGGCCAATGCCGAAAAACAGAGCAAAGCAGTTATCGAACAGGCGAATGAAGAGGCTCAGCAGATCATTGTCAGAGCCGAAGAAGATGCTGCAAGGATGAAGCGTAATGCTTTCGAGTCCATGAAAGACGATATCGCGGATCTCTCAGTTCAGATTGCAGGTCACATAATAGGTGATGCGGTATCCAAGGATGAACTCAGCAAGTCCGCTGCAAAGCACACAGAAGAGATCCTCAGCCAAGAGGTAGCTAAGAGTGAGTAATAACCCGTCAGACAATAATGAAATTAAGGCTGCCGGCAAGGCAAAATCTAGAGGTCCGTCTCTTCGTATAGAGACAGCCGGTGACATTCCTGAGGAAAAACTTACCAGGGTTGCCGCCAAATTTGCCGAAGTAAATGAGATCGAAGATTACCGTCTCTCCATTGAGTTGCGTGAGAATCTCATTGGCGGTTTTATTATCTATTTCCAGGGAAGCCGTTACGACTATTCCGTAAAGGGACAGCTTGACAGGATCGGTTCCTTCATTAAGCGTACGCGTTCTATTGACGGCTACGAAGACGGAATCGCAGCACAAAGAAAAGCTCTTACGGAAGAGGATTTCCCTGCTACTAAAGTAAAAAAGGATCTGGAGAAAGCTCTTGAACAGTTTCCTGAATCCAGTCAGTTAAGTATTGATAATGTCGAGATCTTCGAACTTTCTGATGAAGAACTCGACAAGCGTGTAGAGAATGCATTTGTTTCACGTGAGCACAAGGACGAGATCGGCCGTGTATCTGCCATCTCAGACGGTGTTGCTTCCGTTACCGGCCTTCGCAACTGCATGCTCAACGAGCTTATCTATTTCGCATCCGGTGCTACAGGCATTGCCATGAACCTTGAGAAAACCAAGGTCGGCGTCGTTCTCCTTACAGGTGAAGACACCGTAGTTGAGAGCATGACCTGCAAGCGTACCATGACGACTTTTTCCGTACCTGTAGGTATGGGCCTTTTGGGAAGAGTTGTAGATGCCCTGGGCAATCCTATCGACGGCAAGGGCGTTATCAGATATACGGAAGAGCGCCCGGTAGAATCGCCTGCGCCTTCGATCATCGACAGAGCACCCGTTGATACGCCTCTGTTCACGGGAATTACAGCCATCGATGCCCTTACACCTATCGGAAGAGGACAGAGAGAGCTCATCATCGGTGACCGTCAGACAGGCAAGACGTCTATCGCTCTGGATACGATCATTAACCAGAAAAATGAGAATGTCATCTGCGTTTATGTCCCGATCGGACAGAAGATGTCAAATATCGTTGCAACTGCAGGCCTTCTCGAAAAGCGCGGCGCTCTGGACTATACGGTCATAGTCGCCGCTTCAGCTTCAGAGTCAGCAGCAATGCAGTATATTGCACCTTTCTCGGCATGTGCCATTGCCGAGAAGTTCATGTACGACTATCACAAGGACGTGCTCATCGTTTACGATGACCTTTCAAAGCACGCACAGGCATACAGAGCTATCTCATTGCTCCTCAGAAGACCTCCGGGAAGAGAAGCTTATCCTGGCGATGTCTTCTATTTGCATTCAAGGCTTTTGGAGAGAGCCGCAAAGCTCTCAGACGAGCTCGGCGGAGGTTCCATCACTGCGCTTCCTATCGTTGAGACGCAGGGTAACGATATCTCGGCTTATATCCCGACGAACGTTATCTCCATCACAGACGGTCAGATCTATCTGTCACCTGAGCTGTTCTTCTCAGGCCAGAGACCTGCCGTAAACGTAGGTCTTTCCGTATCCCGTGTAGGCGGTGCGGCACAAACCAAGGCAGTCAAGAAAGTTGCCGGACCTTTGAGAATCTCATTGGCTCAGGCCCGTGAAATGGCTTCCTTCTCACAGTTTGGTTCTGACCTCGATGAGAATACCCAGCTCCAGATCAAGAGAGGTGTCGTTCTTAACGAAGTATTAAAGCAGGAGAGATTCTCTCCTCTTACGATGGCAGCAGAAGTAATCCTTCTGTACTGTGCTACTTCGGACAAGTTCAACTTCCTTGCAACTGAAGACATTACAGAGTTCTATACAGCACTTTTCGCAGACATAAGACTCCGTCATCCGAATATCTTCGAAGAGATAACGGACGGCAAGGTATTTACTGACGAGATAAAGTCCGAGATCGATTCGGCATATGAGGAATATAAGGAAACATTCCTTGCCGAGCACGAGGAGTACGTCGAGGACTACTGATCTTATGGAAAGCTTTTCTGCCATCAAGAAGAGAATGAAGAGCGTCAATGACATTAGTCAGATGACTAATGCCATGCAGCTTGTATCGAGCGCGAAAATGCGCCGCTCGCAGCTTCTGCATGATTCCATGTATCCGTTCTTCCTTTTCTGCGTTGAGAGTATGCAGGAGATGATCCGTAACAACGAGCACCTTGATAATCCTTTCTTCGTTCTTGACCAGAAGCAGGAAGGTGATACCTGGAAGATCGGTTACTATGTTCTTTCCGGAGACCAGGGGCTTGCAGGTGCTTACAATAACAATATGGTAAAGATCACCGAAGATCACATAAGACAGAAGGTAATGGAGAATTCCCAGAAGAATATCTCAACGGCTTATGAACTCAACGTTTTCGGGCGTCTGGCAAGAGAGAAGCTTGCAAGATTAGGCTATGACGTAAATGCTGATTTCTCGTTCCCGATCGCTGAGCCTACATATGTTGATGCAAGACAGGTTAGCTCGATCATGAGAAACCGCTTCCTGAAAGACGACTACGATCTTGTTTATCTTTTGTATACGCGCATGGATTCTCCCGTAAAGATGGAACCCGTTGCGCTTAGACTTTTACCGGTTGATCCCAAGTCGATTTCAAGACTCCTTCCCAAGGATCTCGAAGATGCCGGAATGGCAGTCCAAAAGGGAGACGATCTTGAGTATTTTCCTAACTCTGACGCGGTATTCAACTACCTTATCGATTCTTATACGAATGCGATGGTATACGGCGCTATGGTTGATGCTTATGCGAGTGAGCAGACAGCAAGACTTACCGCGATGGAGAATGCGACAGACAACGCTGAAGAAATGATGAAAAAGCTCGAGCTTATGAGCAACCGTGCACGTCAGGCAAAGATCACGACGGAATTGACGGAGATCGTCAACGGTGCCCAGCAGGCAGAGAAGATGTGAGGATAAAGATATGGCATACGGCAAAGTAATACAGATAATCGGACCTGTAATCGACTGCGAATTCGGAAAGAATGAGATTCCGAAGATCAATGAGGCTGTCAGGATCTTGAGAAAAGCTCCTTCAGTTGCTTCCGATGATGCTGTTCTTACCGAACAGGATGTTGTAAAGAGTGATGATGACGTATATGTTGAAGTCCTTCAGCAGAGAGGTAACGGTGTCGTAAGATGTGTTTCCTTCAATGCTACGGAAGGTCTTACAAGAGGCCTCGTTTGTGAGTCCCTTGGTTCTTCAATCAAGGTCCCCGTAGGCGAAAACATCACCGGCCGTCTGTTCGATGCCATCGGACATCCAATCGACAATAAGGGTGAAGTAAACAGTGATGCTTACTGGCCTATCCACAGACATGCCCCTTCTTTTACGGAGCAGTATCCGGCAGAGACGATGCTCGAGACGGGCATCAAGGTAATCGACCTGCTCGTACCTTTCTCAAGAGGCGGTAAGATCGGTCTGTTCGGAGGTGCCGGTGTAGGTAAGACTGTCCTCATCCTTGAACTTATCCGTAATATTGCAAGTGAGCACGGCGGTTATTCCGTATTTACCGGTGTCGGAGAGCGTTCCCGTGAAGGTAATGACCTCTGGAACGAGATGAAGGCTTCCGGCGTTCTTGATAAGACGATCATGGTATTCGGTCAGATGAATGAGACTTCAGGTGCAAGAATGAGAGCACCGCTTACAGGTCTTACAATGGCTGAGTATTTAAGAGACGAAAAGCACAGAGACGTGCTCCTCTTCATCGATAACATCTACAGATTCGTACAGGCCGGTTCTGAGGTATCAGCTCTCTTGGGCCGTATTCCTTCAGCCGTTGGTTACCAGCCGACACTTGCAGGCGAGGTAGGCGAACTTCAGGAAAGAATCACTTCCACACGTAACGGTTCCATCACTTCGATCCAGGCCGTTTACGTTCCTGCGGACGATATCACGGACCCTGCACCTGCAACGACATTCGCACACCTCGATGCCAACATCGTTCTTTCACGTGCAGTCGTTGAGCTCGGTATCTATCCTGCTGTAGACCCTCTTGAATCTTCTTCAAGAGTTCTTACGGAAGATGTAGTTGGTGCTGAGCATTACCACGTTGCCCGTAAGGTTCAGGAGATGCTCCAGCGTTATAAGGAACTCCAGGACATCATCGCTATTCTCGGTATGGAAGAGCTTTCCGAGAAAGACAGGCTCATGGTATCCCGTGCACGTAAGGTACAGAGATATCTGTCACAGCCTTTCTTCGTAACTGCTGATTCCACAGGTTTCGCACCGAGATATGTTCCTGTCGAAGAGACCGTAAAGGCATTCGGCGAACTTATCTCCGGTTCATTGGATCACATCCCTGAACAGTGCTTCTTCATGAAGGGCGGTCTTGACGACATAATCCAGGCATATAAAGAGACAACTCCTTAATCACTGTTATGGCTGAACATTCTTCACATAAGATCAACCTGCTTATCGTTACTCCCTACGAGGATTTCTTCGAGGGTCAGGTTGACAGTGTCAGAATTCCCACAAGTGACGGTGAGTTCGGCTTTATGGCCGGACATTCTCCTTTTGTAGCTGCATTGGAACCCGGTGCATGTGCACTTACGACTAACGGCAAGACAAGATACTGCATGCTCTCTGAAGGTTACTGTGAGATCAACGGTATGCTCGCACTCATTGTCTGTAATTCTGCCGAGTGGCCTGAAGACATTAGGCTCAGAAGAATAATCAACGCTTACAAAGCAGCGATCGAAGAGATAAAGACTCATCAGGACAAGAACGGCAGACCGGTATTTTCTGAAGACAGTGTTGCAAAAGGAAAGCGTGCTCTTGCAAGAATGCGTTTTATCGAGCGTTACGGTACTGATCAGCAGAGAGAAAGACTTGCCGACTATAAGAGGTCTGATTTCCCTGACGGAAAGATTCCGAGACTTCAGTAATTGCAAGGAAACCGAGCCAAAAGAAAAAGGCTCTGGGCCCTCCGCTATCCAGCAGTGGGTCGAGCCTTATCTTATCTAGATAGTATCACTTGGAAATGAAAAATCAATGTTATTTTTTGTAAGAAAGAAGAGTACAATCTTTTCTTATTATGTATAGTTTTTTAATCTGGGAATTTAACTTGAATTCCAGTTCAAGTTTATGAATGCTTTTTGCTTCAGCCAACTTAGTATTTCTTAGGTCAAATATGATATTTTGAGATTGCTTAATTGCTTTGCGTATATTGTTTTCTATGGTTCTTTTGCTTTCACCTATAGGACATTTGATTTCCCATTCAACACCATCCATTATAATGTCAGGAGTATGTTGTTTTGGTATTGCACTTGGATGTATAAAAACTATGTTTTTACCTAAATTAGCGAAATATTTGGCTGTTTCAAATTCAGCTTTTTCCGGAGGTGAGTTTAGTTGAGATATATCTATTGTCCCAATCGAATTCATGTACTAGCAGCTGAATCTGAATTCTATTTCTCCGAATGTTATCTTTTGTCCTGATTTGATCTCATAAGTTTTTCCGTTATCAACCGGAGAGTCTTCAATATATGTTTTGCCTGTGCCCTTGGAAGGCACTAAATAGAATGATCCTTCTTTTTGTTTTATGACTGCATGAAGAGGAGCTATCTCCGGATCGTCGATTACTATGTCGGATAAGAAACAATCTGATCCGATGCATGTCTCATCCAGATAAATTGAATATTTTGATCTGACTCCTTTGCTGTCAGAAATTAGCGTAAGCATTCCTGATGTCAGTGGTTTATATTGTCTTACGGGTTCATCATTAGCGTCTTCATGTGTCTGGGCTGAATCATATTCAGGAATGGGGTCATCTGAAAACAGGATTGAACTTCTCTGTTTTGATTTTTCCTGTGATTCTTCTTTTCTTATGAATTCTTCGCGCTTTTTCTGATTCAGTATCGATACGGACAATATTACCACTGAAAGGAAGAAGAACAGAAAGCAGGGAAGTGCCATTTTATTAAGCAAAAGCAGTAATGCCAAAACTGCCGATAAACAGGCGATAATAAGGTCTTTTTCTGTTTTTGAAAGCGCATTAATGCTGTGTGGCAGATTGATTGTTTTCCTTTTCTCCCCGGTATTCTGAGACTTCATAAAGGGAACCGAATCTTCATCAGTTCCTCTGATTATTCCTGCTATCTTAAGGAACATATCCTCGTTGTTTTCCCTTACGCTGTAAACTAACGCATTTTTCTCATCGTCAGAGATGACGTTCTTGAAGAAATCGCAGTTAAGGAGTTTTTCAAGTTTAAGCGTATCAATTGAAGATAAGCAGAGTCTGTCAGGTGTGATCTTTTGTGGAAGACAGCACAGCTTTATAGAGATGCCTTCCGGATCAGTGAATATCATGTCCGGATCGAGTACTATGCAGGAAGGGGAGACGAGGTTATCTAAAAGTTTTACGAAGGTATAAAAAAGGTCCCCGGCAGATTTACGCCTCAGGCTGAGGTTCTTTAATTCTTTCTTGTTCGGTGTATTCTTTCTGCCCGGCGAAAACACGGAAAATTCCGGGTCAGTTATCTGCATGAATCCTGAAAATTCAAAACTGCACATTATTCCTCTGCCTAAATATTCAGTACTTGGCTTAAGGTAGAAGTCTGAACTGTTTCCGGCAATTACCTCCTCGGCGTAGGTGCATAATGATTCCGGATCGTCAAACTTCTCTAGAGCGTAATATCCGTAGGGTCCCTTCTTTATCTGCATTTCATTGTTCCTTTATTAACTCAAAAACTGATACTGCTAAGTGATATGTCAGAATGCGTCTGATATCTTTGAATCGTCAAAACAGAAATCCATAACCTTTTCTCCGTACTCGGAAAGTCCTGCCCTGAAGAGCAGCGCTAGTGCAACGAGGACCGCGATGATGATGACTATCTCAACGGTTCCCATGCCTTTTTTGTTCCGTTTAGCTGTTTTCCTCATTGTCGTTTTCCTCCTTCATATGCCGAGAGAGATAATTGCGGGCGTCATAGCGACCATAAGGACGCTTATGAAGTCTAAAGTCATTGGGATTATCAATCCCAACGCTTCTCGTTCCTGTCTTTTTCTTGAAGCGTTTCTGCACAGGTTCCAGCATGCCTGTGACTGAAGATTCAGCATGTTTAAGACTTCTGCAGAACCTAGTCTTCCGTATCTTGCGATCAGAAGCAGTGCGGCCTGGGCTTCGGGTATCTGTATCCTTAACGAGAATTTCTCGACAGCATCCGAAGCGGGAATGCCGCTTAATATCATTGCTCTTAAGTTCTTGATCTCAAGTGAAAGACTCTTGTTTTCTTCGAATGCTTTTGAGCAGATCGAGATGGCTTTAGGAAGCTGCATTCCGGATTCCAGAAGTGTCGATATGAGACACAGGAATAACGGAATGTCACTCATGAGATCCTCTCTTTTGCGTTCGACATCAGTTCTGATCTCACATCCGCCAAGTACGATTATTGCGGCCGTAAATACGAGCGAAAAGAGAGGATTCTTATCAAGAGTGACGAGTATTGCCGTGGATATCACAAAGGCGGCAGTACCCGTTAACAGCTGTTTTTTCAGATATTGTTCGTAAGTGTATTCAGGGTTTACCGACAGCTCATTAAACAGTTCATGTCTTGCAGTGATGAAGCTTGCCGGAAAGATCTTTTTGGCAAGTGTGGTAAGGGTAGTGGACGGTATCTTACCGCCTTGGTTTATGCTGACGGCATGTTCTGATTTATATGCTTTTCTTCCTTGCTCATGGGACATAAACTTCAGAAGCATTGCACACGCTATGGTGCATATGCCGAAAGCCGCAGCAAGAAGGAATGAACCTGTCTTGGTGTTCCTTGCCATATCAAGGTATTCTCTGCTCATGTAGTTGAGAGCAAAAGTTACTCCAAAAGGCATCGCACAGAGTATTGCTGCTTCTGCATTCTTTCCTGCATTTGAAGCTGCTATCTCTCCCTGAACCGCATTGAGTTCTGAGAGCATCTGGCAGGAGCTTCTTAATATCGACAAACTGTTGTTGCCGATCTCACCGGATATTGCCAATGCGTGAAATACCGGTACCGTCTCTGGAAATCCGATCTGCTGAGCAAATGTGTTAAGAGAATCTTCAAGACTTACGTGAAGCTTGAGATTGTTCTCGAGATTAATGAGCGGCTTTAAGAGCATTGAGCGTTTGCCGAATGTTTTCTCTATAACCGGTCTTATCAGAAGAAGTGATTTCTCGATTGAGTATCCGCTCGAAACGCTTGTGCACAGGACCTGCAAAAGCACGAGAAGCTGAGTCCTCATGTGTCTGTAGTTATTCGAGTAGATCTTTTTCATGGCTTCTTTCCATGGGAGTATGCTTAGCAGGATCGCAAGGAACAGCCTTATGAATTCGGATTTAATGAATAATCCTGATGCGAAATAAACGACTGCCACAAAGACCGGGTAAACCCATACTGTCTTCGCGAGAAATACAGGGAAGGAATGGATCTTCTTATGCTCTGTACGCCATTGCGCTTTTGATGTCTTCAATGCCTGCGATACGTTCAAGACCGTTACCTCCTTTGTTTCTGTATAGTGTTTTGAGTCTGTATTCATGATCTTTAGGGGGCATGACCTCACAGATCTCATCTATGTATCTTTTGCCTTCACGGCTTCTCATTATGTGAAGCACGATGTTTATTCCCATTGATACCTGGGACAGGATCGCATCGTAGGGAAGACTTGAGCCTGAAAGGATCATGGCGGTAAGCCTTTCCATCATCTCAAGACATGAGTTGCTGTGTCCCGTACTCATGGAGCCCGGGTGACCGCTCGTAAGGCAGGATAGAAGGTCTGCGCTTTCCTTGCCTCTGACTTCGCCGACGATGATCCTGTCGGGACGCATCCTGAGTGATGCCCTGATCATCATTCCTATATTGATCTCTCCGGTACCGTCCGGACCCGGAAGCCTTGCTTCCATCCGCACGAGATTATCTATTCCCTGAAGGTTCAATTCTGCTGAATCTTCTATTGTTACGATGCGTTCGTCCTTAGGTATGAAGTTGCTGAGACTATTTAAAAATGTTGTCTTTCCCGAGCCGGTTCCTCCGCATATGAATATGGTCCTTTTGTTGCGCACGCACTCGGCAAGAAACCTTGCTGCTTCCTCGCTTATGAAGTCCTGTCTTATGAGCGAGACGATGTCGTGCGTGATGCCCGTGAACTTTCTTATCGTGACAGTTGTTTCTCTTGATATGGGAGGGAGGACTGCGTTTGCTCTTGAACCGTCAGGAAGTCTTAGATCGGCAATCGGATTTGCTTCATTAAGCGGCCTGTTCTGGTTTGCAAAGAAACATGAGATGCATGTCTTCAAAGACTCTTCGTCTCTGAAAGTAAGATCTGAACGGTACAGCTTTCCGCCTCTTTCATAGAAGATCTTATAAGGTCCGTTTACCATGATCTCAGTAATGGTAGGGTCTTCCATCAACGGTTCTATGACATCAAGGCGTCTTAGTGAATTGAATACGGACTGAGCCATCTCGCGCTTCTGGTCCAGATTCATCTTGTAAGACGTGTTCTCGGATATCACATCTGAAATGATCTCTCTGAGTTTCTCATCAGACGGATCCGTTTCACCTGATATCGCATTTAATACGCAGTAGGTGATCTGTTCCTTGATGTCGGCCTGGTTTGTCATGACGTTTGTCATACAGCCACACTCCTTTGAGTGAATACATCTACGGAGCTGTTATCTGTTATGAAATCTTCCGCATATCTTACTGACAGTCTTTCGCTGCCTAATACTTTTGTAAGCATTGTTATGAGTTCTTTTGCCCCGAGATCCTCGCCCGCGTTTCTGGCAGGCAGAAGAATGAACACTTTATCGCATCCGGCAATAAGACCGGGCAGGTCGGCTGTTCTGAAACCTTCCAACACAGCAAGCACATTGACTGATCTTAGTTTTGAATGTGCAAGGTCAGCTGCATGGTTCATCAGGGCGGTGGAACGTTCGATGCCGAGATCGTAAACGTCATCATTGTTTTTGCAGCATCCGGGAGTAAGAAAACCCGAATCATCCATATTGCAGTATTTGAGTATGTCTTCGGGAGTGAATTTCCTTGACTTGCAGTCTTTAAGAAGAGCAGTCATATTTGAACCGGATGAGCCTCTCCATAAAGCTCTTAATCTGCTCGTAAAATCAAGCCTGATATTGAAGTCGGATCCTGAAAGATCTGATTCAAGGCCATATATGAATCTGTCTCTTACATCAGAGTAGACAAACGGAATGACGGCAGTGATTGTTCCCGTGGCCGGTTGATTGATCGAAGGTGATTCTGCATTAGGTATGATTAATGATATAAGTCTGGAACAATCGATCATACCGCCGTCATCCGTAAGTCTGATGGGTGATTCTGATGTAAGGGATACATCGTCTTTGTTAAAGTCTGAAGGATCGTAGATGACTTTTATGAAGTCGCTGAATCTGTCATCTTCAGCCTGTCCGTCAAGACAGGGGTTTACGATATATGCATCAGGATAAAAGCTCCCGAGTCTCTTTTTGAGAAGCCGGTAGATGTATTCGTTGTTCTCATAGATCCTGATAGTGAATGCCATGGCTTTTATCCTCCTTTGGTTTGCTGATATGCGGATTGTAAGGCCTGAAACAGGCCGATAAAAGCGACAAAAACCGACAAAAACAGACAAGGAAAAAGTGCCGGAAAGGCATTCTGAGACGGGTAATAAATAAATTAATATTATTAACAAATTGCCGTAACGGACTCTCTTTTCGAGAACTTTTTCTGATCCGGACAGACAAATGCGGTGCGGATAATTGACAAAGAGGGAAGTGATAAGTAAAATCAAGCCACTACAATTTAATGTTCTTTGCTTATCAAGAGTGACTCGAGGGACCGGCCCGTTATAAGAGTCCGGCAACCGCGGAAAGCAGCGGTGCCAATTCCGGCAGGGAAACCTGAAAGATGAGGATCGTTATATATAGCGTCGGCCTTCTCCTTTCAGGGGGAAGGTTTTTCTTTTACCAAGGCATAGAACGGAAAGGAAAGACAATGAGAAATAAAAAAGGAAACTGGCTGTTCACATCAGAATCAGTTACTGAGGGACATCCCGACAAGATCTGCGACCAGATCTCAGACAGCGTACTCGATGCAATTCTTGAGCAGGATCCAACAGCACGTGTTGCCTGCGAGACATGCACGACAACAGGTATGGTTCTCGTTATGGGTGAGATCACCACATCTGCTTATGTAGACATTCCTTCTATTGTAAGGAACACGGTTAAGGAGATCGGTTACAACTCAAGCGACATGGGATTCGACAGCAATTCATGTGCTGTTCTTACTTCCATCGACGAGCAGTCTCCCGATATCGCAATGGGTGTTAACGAGTCTTACGAGGCACGACACGGCGGTGAGAAGGAGCTTGATACAGGTGCAGGCGACCAGGGCATGATGTTCGGTTATGCTAACGACGATACACCTGAGCTTATGCCTATGCCTATCGCACTTGCACATAAGCTTACGATCCGTCTTACTGAAGTCAGAAAGAACGGTGCCGATTTCTTAAGACCTGACGGTAAGTCTCAGGTAACTGTTGAATACGAGAACGACAAGGTCAAGAGAATCGATGCTGTCGTTATCTCAACACAGCACAGCGCTGACGTGACACTTGAGTTCCTTGAGGAATACATCAAGGAGAATGTCATCAAGGCTGTTATCCCTGCAGACCTCATGGATGAGAACACAAAGATCTACATCAACCCTACAGGCAGATTCGTAGTAGGCGGACCTCAGGGTGACTCCGGTCTTACAGGCAGAAAGATCATCGTTGATACATACGGCGGCTTTGCACGTCACGGCGGCGGATGCTTCTCCGGTAAGGATCCGACGAAGGTTGACCGTTCAGCATGCTACATGATGCGTTACATCGCAAAGAACATCGTTGCTTCAGGACTTGCTTCCGAGTGCGAGGTTCAGGTTGCTTATGCCATCGGTGTTGCTAAGCCGGTATCCGTAATGGTAGATACATACGGAACAGGTAAGATTGAAGATTCTAAGATCGTTGAGATCGTAAACAAGGTATTTGATCTTAGACCTGCTGCCATCATCAGAGATCTTGATCTCAGAAGACCTATCTATGCAAAGACAGCAAGCTACGGTCACTTCGGAAGAACTGACGTCGAGCTTCCCTGGGAGAAGACAGATAAGGCGGAAGAGATTAAAAAACTCGCTGGTATCTGATAACCCGATAATAGGACAATATAGTCTCAAATGCCCGGTTAAAGTCTCAACTTTGGCCGGGCTTATTGTTTTACTTTAGGTTTATTGTTAGCATTTTGAAAAACCAAAAAGAAGACCGTCAATGAAGAAGGATCCCAAAGATAAGAACAAACTGTCTTTATCGGTTGAAGATATCGGCAGCGAGATAGAAGATGCTAAGGTCACCTGCATAAAGGTGTTTTGCCCGAGAAAGGCAAATAACTTTGTGTCGTTTCTTTGTGACGGCAGATTTACCGTGGCAGGCAAATCAAAGGTCGACATCGTCGAAGGCGGATCCTACATCATTTCAGGCAAAGTTACCGAGTGGAACAACAGGCCGCAGGTAACACTGAAGAAGATAAGCGTTGATGAGGATGCCGGCGATACGCTCCTTATCGCGTCTTTTCTTGCAGATAACATAAGCGGTCTTGGCAAGGCGACGGCAGAAGCTCTGGCGGGCAAGTTTGGCAAAGAGGTACTGAAAGTCTTAACAGAGACTCCCGAACTTGCATCAACTGAAGTAAACGGGCTTTCTTCTGCAAGGGCGATGGCAATCTGCGATCAGCTGACGGAGGAATACGAGTTTTACGATCAGGGACTTGAGGCTAAGCTCATGGGCTTTTCGCAGGCTCAGATAAAGATGCTGAAAAACCTTGATAAGCTCGACTGCGAAGAGATAAAGAAGACGCCTTTTGCGCTTATGGGACACGGCGTTGCAGGCTTTGAATTACTGGACAGGATAGCATTGGGCGAAGGCGTGTCACCCGTATCTAAAGAGAGAATAGCGGCTGCTTTATATCAGTCCTGCATGTATCTGCACGAGGATACGAAGTCCACTGCGCTCGCTCCTCAGGATGTCAGGAAAAGAGCTTTGGAATATGTTAACAGCCATGAATCCAAGATAACTTCCGAGCAGTTTTCAGAAGTGTTCAGGGATGCAGCGGCACTTGCGATAGAGGATAAGAAGATTGCTGTTTATAAATACGATTCAGGCAAGTGTGCCGTCTGTGATGTCGAAGATCCTGATGCGAGATTTGCAACGATGAGTTATTTTGCTTCGGAGCTTGCGATAGAAAGACGCATCAACGAGATGCTCAAGTCAAAGACTGTTCCTCCGCCGAGAGAAGAGAGCGACAGGATAATGACCGAAGTAGCATCTGATCTTGGAATCATTCCCGATAAGTCTCAGCTCAACGCGCTCTATCTTTGCATGTACAGTCCCATCAGCGTAATTACCGGCGGTCCGGGTACGGGAAAGACGACCATCATGGGTGTTTTGGGCGAGTATTTCAGACGCAGCAAGATAAGCTGTGTTTTCGCTGCCCCCACAGGAAGAGCAGCAAAGAAACTTTCAGAGGCATGCGGCAGCGAAGCGTCAACGATCCATAGACTTTTAGGCGTCAGAAGAACGATAAATACCGACGATGAGGATACTCTTCCCGATGACAGGGCGGGGCAGTACAACAGCCTTTTGTTCGCGCACGGAAAAGATAATCCGATCATATGCAGAGTAATAGTCATCGACGAGATGTCCATGGTCGATACGATGCTCTTCAGGCATCTTCTTGATGCGACTGATAAAGGTACCTCGATAATACTCGTCGGCGATCCCGACCAGCTTCCGTCTGTAGGATGCGGAGATATCTTAAGAGACCTTCTGTCGTGCAGATCGATCCCTGCAATAAGGCTCGATGCTCTTCACAGACAGGCCGACGACGGCACCATTGCCGCCAATGCAAATCTCATTCTTGAAGGCAACGAGCCCAAGAGCATGGGCGATGACTTTGAGATCATCAGCTGCAAGAGTGAAGAGGAGGCCCAGGAGACGATCGCAAGACTCGTTCTTGAACATAAGAACGAAGACCTCATCTGTCTTACTCCGACCAAGAATGAGAATGTTGCTCTGGGTACGGTTCAGCTAAATAAGCTTATACAGGCATTGGAAGTAAAAGACGATATCAAGGTTCTGAAAAGAGGGCAAAGCCTAGTCCTTCATATCGGCGATAAGGTAATGCAGAATAAAAACGATTACTCTACCGAGTGGATAGATCCGGTTACGGGAGAAGTCCTGCAGGGAATCTTCAACGGCGAGCTCGGAGTGATCACCGACATTGACCCCTTGAAAGGAAGTGTTACCATCACCTTCGATGAAGGCAAGACTGCTGAATACAAAGGGAAACTGTTAGATAACATCGACCTTGCTTATGCCGTTACAGTTCATAAATCACAGGGCTGTGAATTCGACAGGGTAATAATCGCGCTGGGCAAGATGAATGCGCTTCTTTACAAGCGCAGCCTGCTCTATACGGCCGTAACGAGAGGCAAGATGAACGTTACCATAGTCGAGTGCGAAGGAACGCTCGGCAAGTTCTTAAGAGCGCCCAAGGGCGATGTCAGGGAGACGTGCTTAAGAGACCTTCTTAAGACCGTCGATTTCCGCAGGAACAAGTAATGGTATCACGTAATGGAAATAGCATTGTCAGAATTTCAGGAGAGATAAGAGAAGCTTTAAAAGGGGCGGCGGACTTTATCCTTCCGTTCAGATGCGTGATCTGCGGCAATGTTTCTGATTCTGAAGACCGCTTCGAAAATTACGGCGTTTTATACCGTCAGCTCTACGGCAGGGATCCTGAACTCCATATTTGCGGAAAGTGCCTTTCAGAACTCGTATGTACCGAAGAGCAGGGCAGATGGCTCCTCTGTCTTTCAAACCCCGTCGAGAACGATCCGTGTCCCGGTCTGGCCCTTTATCTGCTTTATCCGTACAAAGGGATGATCGAACATGCAGTGCCGAGGATCAAGTTCGGCAAACAGATCGAACTTGCAAGGTTCTTCGGTTGTGTCCTTGGTTCTTTCCTTCAAAGCGAAAACATAAAGGCTGACATTATCGTTCCCGTGCCGCTTTCACAGGAGAGATATAAGGAACGAGGATTCAATCAGGCTTCAGAGATAGCTTATCCCGTCTCAAGACTTAACAATATACGCTTTGCAGATGACTGCCTGATAAGGATACGTGATACCCAAAGGCAGTCCGAGATAACGGATAAGAATCTCAGAGCAAATAACGTATCAGGAGCATTCGGAGTAAGCGATAAATGGGACCTTACAGGCATGACCGTAATTGTCGTGGATGATGTTGCGACGACAGGAGCCACGCTTCATGAGGCTGCAGTGGCGCTCTATAAGGCAGGCGCTTCAAAAGTGCTGTGTATAGCCCTGGCAGGAAACAGATATGCCAAGAATACCGAACCGTTTTAAATGACGGGGATCAGGCAGCAAAAACTCTTACGATAACCGTTGCAATGATGTAGAGAAGGTCGATAACGATCGCTGCGATGACCAGCGTGAACCATACCTTCTTTACGCTGAACTTTCTGTTCTTGCGGAGCTCGTCGTGAAGAGGAGTCGTAATGTTCTTGAAGAGAATTATCTTCTTCTTTGTAAGTCTTCCGACCGTGATCTTAACGATGGAGATGCCTCCGTCACAGAGGAAAGGAAGGCCTACGATGAAGTAAAGGAGCGGGATTCTGCAGTAGATCAGGAAGAACGCTATAAAGAATCCCAATGATCTTGAACCGGCATCGCCCATCAGCATTTTCGAAGGGTTGAAATTGAAGATGAGGTAAGCGATGAGTGCGGGAATGAAGAATGCCAAAAGAAGAAGGGCATTGTCGTCAAATATGGACTTAGCAAAGATGCCCATGATGAATGTCGTGATGACTGCGATTACGGAGAGTGATCCTGAGAGACCGTCGATGCCGTCCGTAGCATTGGTTGCATTAATCGATACAACGAAGAGGAGCACTGCGAGAATGTAGAAAAGAACGGGGTGGAGTTCTACATAAGATCCCGTGATGGCGATATACATGCGTGTTCCGAAGAAGTGAACGCAGATGAAAGCGCCGATGAGGGAT
>CAJOJI010000014.1:0-15643 GCA_905234715.1 uncultured Saccharofermentans sp. | reverse complement strand
GCATTCTTGGATCTGTCGTCGAGCCAGCCCGTTACCATCTCGGCAAGGACAGCAAGAAGGCCGAATCCCAAGCCTGTTACGACGTTTCCGCTCTCGAAAAAGCCCTTGTCACTGGCGATGGGATTTATAAGAAAGCAGAAAATGCTTGAAATCAAAAGGAAAACGAGGATGAAATAAAAACCTACGCCTGTAGGCTTTCCGATATTTACTTCTGAACCCTGTGCGTATTTACGGCCACGGTCGTGGCCCAATATGATCTTCTCGCCCGGAAGGAATCTGAGAAGTATAAGTGTAATGGCAAAGGCAGCTACGCAGCCGATGACCATTTTCGCTATAAATGACATTAAAAGTTACCCTCGCTCATAGGTTTCTCCACCAAAAGCATTATACATTAAGCGTATTTAGATAAAAATTATTAAATCGTTCAACAAATCGGTCTGTTCTATTGGGAAGTATTGGCTAAATGTGTTAACATATTCATTCGTAATAAGGAGAAAAAGACATGGATTACAAAGAATTAATTGCTTCTAATTTAAGTAGTGTTACAGGCCTTGATAAGGCGCAGGTTGAGGGACTTATCGAGATCCCGCCGAAGCTCGAGCTCGGTGACTTCGCTTTCCCGTGCTTTGTGCTCGCAAAGACACTTCACAAGGCTCCTCCCATGATCGCTAACGAGCTTAAGGATTCTCCGGAACTCGTTAAGGGATTTGACTGTGCCGTTACCGTTGATACGGCAGGCCCTTACATCAATTTCAGAATCGACAGAGGCGTTCTCGCAAAGAGCGTCATCTCTGAGATCATTTCTGAGGGCGACCAGTACGGCAACAGAAATATCGGCGAGGGCAAGAACGTAATCGTTGAGTTCTCATCGCCCAATATTGCTAAGCCTTTCCATGTAGGCCATGCTTTTACGACCATTCTCGGTAATTCACTTTCGAATATCTATTCAAGACTCGGATATAACGTAATCAGGTTCAATCACCTTGGTGACTACGGCACTCAGTTCGGTAAGCTCATCACGGCTTACAGACTTTGGGGTGACGAAGAGGCCATGAAGGAGAACCCCATTGACGAGCTTACAAGGATTTATGTTAAGTTCCACGACGAGTGCAAGGTTTCCGAAGAGCGCGAAAAGGAACTCGAGGACACTGCAAGAGACAACTTCAGAAAGCTCGAAGAGGGCGAAGCTGAGGAAGTCGCACTCTGGCAGCGTTTCAGAGACCTGAGCCTTCAGGTTTTCGAGAAGACATATGACAGAATGGGCATCAAGTTCGATAACTACAACGGCGAATCCTTCTATTCATCAAGGATCCCCGGTGTTGTTAAGATGCTCGAAGATAAAGGGCTTTTGGAAGAGAGCGAAGGCGCAAAGGTCGTTAAGCTCGATGACGAAGGTCTGCCTCCGTGCCTTGTCGTAAAGAGCGACGGAACCACGATCTATGCTTCAAGAGACCTTGCTGCGGTTCTTTACAGACACGAGGAGTTCAACTTCTACAAGAATATCTATGTCGTAGGTCTTCCTCAGCAGCTTCACTTCAGACAGGTTTTCGCAGTTCTCAAGAAGGCAGGCTATGACTTTGCAGATGACTGCGTACACGTAGGCTTCGGTCTTTTGAAGTTCAAGCCCAAGAAGGACGAGAACGGCAATGAGGTTGCAGAGGCATTCTCAACACGTGCCGGCAACATAATCAAGCTCGACGACTTCCTTGATAAGACAACAGAGAAGACGGCCGAGATCATCAGAAAGAACAGCGAGCTTCGTGGCGGCGACATGACCGACGAGCAGATTGCTCAGGTTTCTGAGGTTGTAGGTCTCGGTGCCGTTACATATACATATCTCAAGGCCGGAAGAGAGAAGGATATCTTCTTCGACTGGGACGACATGCTCGATTTCGAGGGCGATACAGCGCCTTACCTCATCTACACATATGCGAGGATTAAATCCATCCTCAGAAAAGCTGCAGATCAGGGCTTTGCTGGCAATATCGATTCAGCTGACAAGCTCACGGCAGAAGATGAATATGCAGTAATCAGAAGCCTTGCTGATTTCAAGGATGCAGTTGTTAAGGCAGCTGAGAGCTATGAGCCTTTCATGATCTCACGTCAGATCGCGCTCATTGCAAGGAACTTCAACCGTTTCTACAACAACTCGAGAATCCTCAATGCAGATTCCGACGAGATCAGAGACGCAAGACTCAAGCTCTGCGAGGCTGTTGCTGACTGCCTCAAGTCAGGTCTTGATATGCTCGGTATCGGCGTAGTCGAGAAGATGTAAGAACTAGAAAGGTGATCTCATGGAGAATACAGCGAACAGCTCGGTACCGGATTTTAAGGATCTTAACTATACAAGACCGGACCTTGATAAGTTCACGGAAATCGTAAGGAACGTAAGGCTCAGGCTCATGACCGCCAAGACCATCGAAGCGGCAGACGAGGCTTTGGGCGAATATGAGATCGCCATAAGCTCTTTCGACACGCAGTACGCGTTGTGCCAGATCCTTCACGATCTCGATACATCCAATGAGTTCTATAACGAAGAGATGGAGTTTTTCGATGAGGCGGGAGCGAGAGTCCAGGAACTCTCATCAGCCGTCCTGTCAGGACTCTTAACATGTCCCTGCGCCGACAGTCTCAAGGCCAAGTACGGACAGATGATCTTCCGCAAGGCTAAGAACCAGAGGGAGATAATCTCAAGCGAAGTAATCGACGATCTTACGGAAGAGTCCAAGCTCGAAAACGAATACTCGCAAAAGCAGTCCGAAGCCGAGATCCCTTTCGGCAAGAAGACTCTTAACTTAAGCCTCATCCAGCCTTATCTCCAGTCGACTGACAGGAAGGTAAGACGCGATGCCCATGTTGCTTTGGACAAGTACTACATGTCCAGAAAAGAAGAGTACGACAGGATCTACGACGAGCTCGTAAAGACAAGGACCACGGCTGCTCAGAAGCTCGGATACAACAACTTTACCGAACTCGGATATAAGCGCATGGAGCGCTACGATTACAACAGGGAAGATGTCGCCAAGTTCAGGGAGAACATAAAAAGATACATCGTTCCTCTCACGACACAGATAAGAAAGCTCCAGCAGGAGAGATTAGGTGTCGATAAGCTTATGTTCCACGACCTACCGTGCCTTTTCTCGGAGGGCAATCCCACTCCCGTCGTAAGCAAGGATACTTACGAGGAGGCAGCGGGCAAGTTCTTCAGGAACATGTTCGGCGCAACGCCCAGCTTTTTCGATATTCTTTCCGATCACGGTTATACGGATCTTTTGTCCCGTCCCGTCAAATCCACGGGCGGTTACTGCATGTATCTTGAGGATTACTGCATTCCTTTCATCTTCATGAACGGCAACGGTACATTTGACGATGTAGCTACTGTCGTACACGAAGGCGGACATGCTTATGCGGCTCTCGCAGGTGCGGAGTCATCTCCTTTTGTAGAGTGCCTTTCACCGACTCTCGAGACATGCGAGATCCACTCAACATCCATGGAATATATGTCATATCCTTTCATGGACATCTTCTACGGCAAGCAAGCTGACCAGTACTGCGAACTCCACATGACCGACGGACTTCTGTTCCTTCCTTACGGATGCATGGTCGATGAGTTCCAGCACATCGTATACGACAATCCCAACATGACGCCCGATGAGCGCCATGAGATCTGGAAGATGCTCGAACAGACATATCAGCCTTACATTAACTACGATGAGAACGATACGCCTTTCCACGCGATGGGCGGAGCATGGATGAAGAAGGATCACATCTTCACGACTCCGTTCTACTATATCGACTATTGTCTCTCACAGATCTGCGCTCTTGAGCTCTGGGACGAATCCAGGGCAGATCTTAAAGATGCTCTCGAAAAGTACAACACGCTCTGCCAGTTGGGCGGAAGCGACACATTCCTTAACCTCATCAAGCGTGCCGGAATCGAATCGCCTTTCAATGTCGATGTAATCAAGCGCCTTGCGTTCAGATGCGCTGATTTCCTTAATCTGTGAGGATAAGATGCAGCTTCCCGATAGCTTTGTAAATGAGATGAACGATTTCTTCACGCGTCACAACGAAGTGCCGCGTGATGGTTTTTATGAGAGTTTTGATAAGGTACCGTTAAAAGGAATCAGATTCTCACGCTCCAAGATAAGTTCTGCTCAACAGGAGACGGATTTCCTGGGCGACATGAACGAGGATATAAAGCCTGTTTCATGGTGCAGCGGCGGTTACTATGTAAATAACGAACCCGGCGGAAGAGACCCGTTGTATCATGCGGGCGTTTACTATCCGCAGGAGCCTTCTGCGATGCTTCCCGCACAGGTAATGGCTGCAAAGCCGGGCGAGATAGTCCTCGACCTTTGTGCAGCTCCGGGCGGTAAGGCCTGCAGACTGGGCGAAGACATGCACGGCAAGGGAATCCTTGTTGCAAATGAGATAAGCTTTGAACGTTCCAAGGCTCTCTTAAGAAACATCGAACGTTCCGGTATTGAAGGACTCGTTATCCTTAACGAGACTCCTGAGAATATCGCAGACAGACTGCCTTTATTCTTTGATAAGATCCTCATCGACGCTCCGTGCTCCGGCGAGGGTATGTTCAGACGTGATAAGAATGCATGCAAGAGCTACATGAACTACGGACCTAAGGTCTGTGTTCCTTTGCAGGAATCCATACTTGAAGCTGCCCATAAGAGCCTTAAAGAAGGCGGTTCCATCGTTTATTCAACATGCACTTTCTGCGTTGACGAAGACGAGTACCAGATCAAAAGATTCATTGAGCGTCACCCTGAATACCATGTAAAGGCTCACCCTGAAATAGAGGGAGTTACACATGCATCAGAAGGTTCGATCCTTCCCGGTTCCATGAGAATCTGGCCGCATCTTTCCGAAGGTGACGGACACTTCTGCGTACACATCGTAAAAGGCGAAGAGAAGGATCTTAAATCGGCTGACGAGCTGCTGATAAAAGAGACTGTGGGTCTTAAAGATAAGAGCGCTGAAGCGGCTCTTTCCGTTCTTGATGAAGTGCTGTCCGATACGGGCAGGGAAGAACTTTTAAAGGGTCGTTTTGTAAGTCACGGAACGGGTCTTTTCAAGATGACTTTCGAAGAGAAACTCTTCAGAGGTTTGAAGGTAGTTAAGACAGGCCTTTATGTAGGCGATATCAAGCCTTTGAAGTCGGGCAAGAAGGTTTTCGAGCCGTCGAACAGCATAGCTCTCGCTCTCTCAAAAGACGCAATAAAAGAAGACTCTTATCTGGGCCTTCGAAGAGACGATGACAGACTTACAAAGTATCTTCGAGGCGAGACTATATCGGTATCACCTGAAGACGGAATTAAATCATCCGGCACGATAATCGTGGGAATCGGAGATTTCCCGCTGGGCTTTGCCAAGATCAACGGCCAGACCGCGAAAAATATGTATCCCAAGGCATGGAGGCTTATATGACAAAAGAATTCAAACTCATTCTTGCTACTTCGAACAAGGACAAGGCAAGAGAGATCGCAGAGATATTAAGTGACACCCCCTTCGTCGTTACGACCATGAAGGAAGAAGGATACGATCCCGATATCGTAGAAGACGGAAAGACATTCGAAGAGAATGCCCTCATTAAGGCCAGGACCGTTCATGCTCTTGCCGAAGGCGCTTATGTCATGGCTGACGATTCGGGACTTTGCATTGATGCATTGGACGGTGCTCCGGGCATCTATTCCGCACGTTTCTGCGGCGAGAATTCCACATATCCCGAGAAGTTCGCGAAGATCTTCGAGATGCTCAAGGACGTTCCTGAAGAAAAAAGAACTGCCAAGTTCGTTTGCAGCATTGCAGTCGTAAGACCTGACGGCTCTGAATTTACGGTAAGAGGCGAAGTGTGCGGAGTTCTCCATGAGAAGCCCATGGGCGACGGCGGATTCGGCTACGATCCTATCTTCTATGTTCCCGAATTCGGCATGACGACTGCTCAGATGACAAAGGAACAGAAGAATTCAATAAGCCACAGAGGTAAGGCTTCAAGAGCCATGGCTGAGAAGCTTAAGGCTGATCTCGGCTGAGAGTGTTTCAATTCCGATAGATTTATAGATCGAATACTTTTTCGTATAGATTAAGAGATCGAATACTAATTCGTACAGTAAATTGCCTGAGTTACTGTACGGATTACGTATTTTTGCGTCAGAATACGTAAATCGTACAGTTCTTCATCGTTTTTACTGTACGAAATTGGTACTGGAATCTTCATGAATCACATGGCGTGTATTTATCTTATTTATTTTATTGAATTAGCGCCTTAATCGTGTTAATATTTTCGGGCGCGTACAAATGTCCACCACTCGTGGTATAGTGACAGCGCAAAATCTCTACAGAAAGGCCTTATTTTATGCATCAGGATAACCCCGAATATTTCCTCGTCGATAAAAGAGTTTTACCTGAAGTCTTCATTAAGGTTATGGAGGTCAAGCAGCGTCTTAACACCGGAGAATCAACTTCGGTAAATGAAGCTGTAAGGAAGACAGGCCTTTCGAGAAGCGCGTATTACAAGTACAAGGATTCCGTACTTCCTTTCTATGAGGCGGCAAGCGGCAAGAAGGTAACGCTTCTTCTGTCTGTCGAGAATTTCCAGGGAATACTGTCCGAGATAATCAGGACTATTGCGGAATCACGCGCAAATATTCTGACGATCAATCAGAATATCCCGATCAACGGCCTTGCAGATATTTCGATCTCCATTGAGACAGTGTCAATGTATGGTACAGTTGACGACATAATTAACGATATCTCCAAGCTCGCAGGCGTGCGTAAGTGCATGATCCTGAGCAGGGAATAATGAAAGGTTAGGAACAGGCAAATGGCAATCAACATCGCGATTATGGGTTTCGGTACGGTAGGTTCCGGTGTAGCCGAGACGTTGGACATAAACAGAGAGATCATCGCAAAGCGCGTTGGCGAAGAGATCAACGTGAAATATATCCTTGATATCAGGGATTTCCCCGAGAGCAAATTCGCTAATCTCGTTACACACAATGCAGATGAGGTCTTCGACAGCGACATTCTCATTGCTGTAGAGACGATCGGCGGCGCAAGGATCGCTTACGAATATACAAAGCGCGCTCTTTCACTCGGAATCAGCGTTGTAACTTCAAACAAGGAACTTGTTTCAACACACGGTCCCGAGCTCATCAAGATCGCTCAGGAGAACAACTGCTGCTATCTCTTCGAGGCTGCAGTAGGCGGCGGTATTCCGATCATCAGACCTCTTTACAAGTGCCTTGCAGCAAACAAGATCACGAAGATCGCAGGCATAGTTAACGGTACGACAAACTACATCCTTTCACAGATGAAGGATGAGGGCATTGATTTTGATACGGCTCTAAAGCAGGCTCAGGAGAACGGCTTTGCAGAGGCTAATCCTTCTGCAGACATTGACGGCATCGACGCTCAGAGAAAGATCTCCATTCTTTCAACAATCGCTAACGACGGCGCTTATATCGCACCTGAGAGCATTTCTGCCGAGGGCATCTCAAAGATCACAAACGACGACTTTGAGTTTGCTTCATCCATCGGATGCGACATCAAGCTTATCGCACTTTACGAAGCAGGTGAGGATAAGCCCATCGTTTATGTTGCTCCTGCAATGGTCGACAAGAGCAATCTCCTTTTCAATGTTAACGGCGTATTCAATGCGATCATGGTAGACGGCAATTCCTTGGGCCAGGCTATGTTCTACGGTCAGGGTGCAGGCACGCTTCCTACGGCTTCTGCAGTATGCGGAGACATCCTTGAAGCTGCAATGAGCAATCCTACGGAGAACAGAACATGGACTGAAGCAAGCGTTGAGATCACGCCTTACGATGAGATCGCTGCAGATATCGTTGTAAGAGCTGATGTTCCTGCTAAGGTGCTCGGCGCTGCAGACGGATATGAATGCGAAGTGCTTTCCGATGAGGCTATCCTTGTTAAGGGCATTAAGCACAAGGATATCGATGCACTTGTTTCCGCTTCGGAAGCTAAGTCCTGGATGCACTATCTGAAATAATCGAAAAACAAATCGGAGGAACACATAAATGAAGGTACTCGTAGTAGGCGGCGGCGGAAGAGAACATGTTATCTGCTGGAAACTCAAGCAGGATCCCAGGGTAACGGATCTTTACTGCGCTCCGGGTAACGGCGGTATTGCTTCCATAGCTACATGCGTTGATATTAAGGCTACAGATCTCGACGGTATGGTCGAGTATGCGAAGAAAGAACAGTTTGATCTCGTCTTCGTTGCTCCCGACGATCCGCTCGCTCTCGGTATGGTCGACAGAATGGAAGAGGCAGGCCTCAGAGCATTCGGCCCCAAGGCTAACGCTGCCATCATTGAAGGTTCAAAGGCTTTCTCCAAGCAGCTCATGAAGAAGTATTCGATCCCTACTGCAAAGTATGAGATCTTCGAAGATGAAAAGGCAGCTCTCGATTATCTCGAGACACAGCCTATGCCTATCGTTATCAAGTGCGACGGTCTTGCATTGGGTAAGGGCGTTATCATTGCCCAGAACCTTGATGAGGCTAAGCAGGCAGTTAAGGACATGATGGAAGACAAGAAGTTCGGAAATGCAGGTTCCACGATCGTTATCGAGGAATGCATGACAGGTCCCGAACTCACTGTTCTTGCTTTCTCTGACGGCAATACATGCATCCCGATGGTATCTTCAAGAGACCACAAGAGAGCATACGATCACGACGAAGGACTTAACACAGGCGGTATGGGAGCTGTTACTCCCGGTGCCGACATGACTGATGACCTCAAGGCAAGAATCCAGAACGAGATTATCACTCCCACCGTTGAAGCTCTCAAGAAAGAGGGAAGACCTTTCAAGGGTGTTATCTACTTCGGCCTTATGCTTACACCTGAAGGACCTAAGGTAGTTGAGTACAACGCACGTTTCGGTGACCCCGAGGCGCAGGCAGTGCTTCCTCTTCTCGAAAACAGCCTTCTCGATATCGTTGATGCATGCATCGACGGAACTCTCGATAAGGTTGACTTCAAGTGGAAGAATAAGTGCTCATGCGTAGTCGTCATGGCTTCAGGCGGATATCCGCAGAGCTACGCAAAGGGTTACGAGATCACAGGCATTGATACATGCGGCAAGATCGTATTCCAGGCAGGCACAGCACTTAAGGACGGCAAGCTCGTTACGAGCGGCGGACGTGTTCTTTGCGTATACGATGAGGCAGATACACTTGATGAGGCTATCGACGGCGCTTACGAAGGCGTTGCAAAGATCTCCTTCAAGGACATGCAT
Organism: uncultured Saccharofermentans sp.; assembly: GCA_905234715.1. GTDB lineage: Bacteria > Bacillota > Clostridia > Saccharofermentanales > Saccharofermentanaceae > Saccharofermentans. The sequence continues at coordinate 6,365 of CAJOJI010000014.1, read as the reverse complement.
TTCCGTCACGACATAGGAAGGACACTCGGCTGATAAATGAAGATCGGCATTTACGGAGGATCTTTCGATCCCGTTCATAACGGTCACATAGCAATGATAAGATCCGCTTTAAAGAGCGGATTTATCGATTGTGTGATTGTTATCCCGTCCGTCCGCAATTCATTCAAACTCTATACGAATAAGCTCCCGCCTCCGTACCGTCTATACATGATGAAAGAGACGGTTGAAGGCTTGGACCTTAAGAACTGCTATGTATGCGATGTCGAATACGATATCGACGGCGTAAGCTACACGGCAGTAGTTCTTGCAAAGCTCACTTCAGATGAATACATCAGCGAGTTCCTGATCTCAAACGGCATCAAGCGCAAGAAGGCAGAGGAGCATCACGAGTTCTTCTGGATCATGGGCTCTGATACGCTCGGCACGTTTGAGACTTGGTATAAGCCCGGCGAGATCCTCAATTATGTTTCGCTTCTTGCGGCAGTACGACCCGGTGATGATACCGATGTCGAAAAGACAAAGGCTTCGATAAAGAAGAACCTCGGAGGAAAAGTCGAGATCTTCAGACTCGACGGCGTTGACTGTTCTTCTTCGGGAATCACTACAAGCGGAGATTACTCACAGGTTCCCGAGCCGGCTGTCGAATATATTAAAAGACACGCTCTTTATACTGAGAATACAAAGCTCGAAGGCGTTTCCGAGGAAGCCCGCAAACAGTTTTTTGAAGTCGCTGTATGGATGTATCACTATCTCGGAGGTAAACGACTTCTTCACACATTAAACGTAGGTTATCTTTCAGCACATCTCGCTGATGTTTTCGGATGCGATAAGGATAAAGCACTGATCGCAGGAGCTCTTCACGACTGTGCAAAGGAACTTCCCATCGAGCAGCAGCTCGAGCTTGCGAAAAAGTATTCAGGTGATCTTTTCACGGAGAAGAAGCTTCTTCATTCTCCTGCAGGCGCAACATTTGCAAAAGAACAGCTCGGCATTGAAGACAAAGAGATCCTTGATGCCATCTGTTATCACACAACGGGAAAAGGCGACATGTCGACTCTTGAAAAGATCGTATATCTTGCCGATAAGATCGAACCATCAAGAAACTATACGGACTTAACACCTATAAGAGAAGCAGCAGAGAAAGATCTTGAAGGAGCTATGCGCATGACAGCTGCAGCCGTAAGGGATAAGTTCGTTTCGCAGGGAAGAGACATTCATCCGATGACGCTTCTCATGATGAAAGATTTGAAGATGTAACATAATGCTCGCGCAATATTTCCTTCAAATCGCGAAGGTGTAATGTTCAAGTAAATTTCACACTTAATTTGTTATAATCAAGTTATAAACCAAACCAAGGAGAATATTAATGGAAAGCAAAGAATTAGCCGCTAAGATTACTGAGATACTTGATTCAAAGAAGGGTATCGATATTGAGACGATCGATCTGACCGGTAAGACCGTTCTTGCAGATTATTTCGTACTCGCAAGCGGTAATTCCACAACTCAGATAAAGTCTCTGGCTGACGAAGTCGAGTTCGTTCTCAAGAAGGATTTCGACATCGTACCCGACCACATCGAAGGACGTTCAGGCGATAAGTGGATCCTTCTGGACTACAAGGATGTCGTAGTTCATGTAATGGGCAGAGAAGAGCGCGAGAACTACAATATCGAGAAGTTCTGGGAAACAAAGCGTAAAGAGGGCGAAGCCTGATTTAGTAATTAATTTAAAAGTAATGTCCGGAACCGACAGGGTATATACCTTGTCGGTTTTGTCGTATTTTGTCGGAAAAAAACGACAAAGAGCGGTGTTATGCTTTTTCTATGTTGAAGAAGAGCACGGCAAAAAAGTTTAAAGGTCTTATCTATCCTATGGCATTCATCCTGATAATAATCCTGAGTGCCGTCTATAAGTATGTCTTCAAAGGTAGTGGTGATATTTCGCTTCAGGGCTTTAAGAGCGGCAAGACAGCCACAGTCACGGAGAGTACGGCGCTTGATGATATCACACTGGAAACTCCGGTTCAGATAACTGCCCGGGATATGCCTGCTTCTTCAAGTGAGACGGTTCAGTTCATAAGCGTTTATATCTGCGGAGAGGTAAGAAATCCGGGCATCTACGATGCACCGAAGGGCGTGATGCTTAACGACATAATAGAAGACGCGGGCGGCCTTACTGAGAATGCTTCGGTAAACAATATCAATCTCGTCTATCAGATAACGGGGAACATGTCGATCTATATTCCGTCGGAGGAAGAGATGTCTCAGGGCTTTACGGGAGGTGACATCATCAGGCAGGACGGGGTCTATGTGTGGGGAAGTTCTCAGGGAGGGACTTCCGATCCTGAAAGCGGAGGCACTCTTATGGTCAACATAAACACGGCTTCGTTGGATGAATTAAAGAGCCTTCCCGGCATAGGAGAAGTAACTGCCCAGGCCATAATCGATTACAGGAAGGATAATCCCTTCGGATCGACAGAAGACATCAAGAATGTGACCGGAATAGGTGATTCCAAGTTCAACAGGATAAAAGATTACATTTGCGTCTGATCAGGTGTAGCCGTAAAGGCCTCTGACGCTGACTTCACCGCTTCTCAAGTTCTCAACAGAGCCGTCGTCGAACTTTACTTTGAGAGAGAAGTCTTCATTTATTGCAATAGCTTCACCTGTGCGTCCCTGACCGTTTTCAGTCATCTGGGGGAAGGCGGTGATCCTGCTGCCGGTTGTGATGTTGAGCTCGCGGTAGCGCTCAAGATAGTAAGGGCCCGAAGGCCAGTTGGATGCCAGCTTATCCATGGACTTGATCATCTCTGAAGCAAGTTTGGCGCGGATGAATTTCGTGCCGCCGTTTTCGATAGATATGGAAGTGGCAATCTCAGAAAGTTCTGAAGGGAAGGATGCTTCGTTAACATTGACGCCGATGCCGATAATGCAGGTGTCGATGAAGCCGCTTTCACCCTCTACCGTAACTTCCGTCAGGATGCCGCAGATCTTCTTTCTGTTCATAAGAAGGTCGTTTACCCATTTGATCTGTGAATCCAAGCCGTAGGCATTCCTGATCGCGTCAGAGACGGCTACGGCGGTCCAGCTGGTAAGGTCGGAGATCTTATCGAACCCTGATTCAGGCTTGAACAGGTAGGACATGTAAATGCCTTCTCCCGAAGGGGAGGCAAAGCTTCTTCCGCGGCGTCCTTTGCCGCCAGTCTGATGGTCGGCAATAACGACAGTGCCTGATTTTGCACCCTTGGAAGCCAAATCCTTAAGTACTGTGTTTGTTGAGTCCACGGAGTCGAAAACCAGGAGGTCTTCACATCTGGAGTCCGGAAGATAAACGGATACCGAGCCTTTGGAAAGGATGTCGGGGCTGTTTGTGAGAAGATAGCCTTTGTTTGTTGATGACTCTATCTCATAGCCGTCTTCTCTCAGAGCTTTAACCGCTGTGTTTACGGCAGCACGCGATACTCCGAGCTTATGACTTATTGCCTCGCCGGAGATATAGCCGTCTTCTTTGGAGATCAGCTTTAGAACGTCATCTTTAAGCATTCGGGTTCCTTTCCGCTTTGAAATATCCGTAAATAGTTTCTTTTCTTCTTATTTAGAAAAAATAATAACACTTTAAGGGCATTGTGAGGTAAAATATTAACGGTAAAGTGCATTTTACATTTTAGTGATAGGGTAATCATGGGTACATATTCGATTCTTTTGGCAGTAGTAATGCTGCTTAGTATGCTATCTACTTTCGCGCTCGTTTTATTCTCGAGACGCGGAGCTAATACGCTTGAGATCCTTATTTCTGTCTGCATCATGATGAGTAATGCAGGTTATTTCATCCTTTCGTGTGCAAGAAATCTCGAAGAGGCAGTGCTGGCCAACGCCATGGCTTATATCGGCGGCATATTCTTACCGCTCCTTATTGTCTATATCCTGATCGACTATTCTGATTCAAAAGTACCTACGTGGTTCTCCATTACGATACTTGTGATGAATATCATAGTATTCCTGTCGACACTGCTTACCGACAGGATCCCTCTGTTCTATTCTTCTCTGAAGTTTGTTGAGGGCGATCCTTCAATACTGATGAAAGAACCCGGTTCGATCTATTACATCAGATACATTATCCTGGCTGTTGAAGTCGGACTTGCGGCTTTCTTCACGATCCTTACATATTTAGGCAAGAGAACTGCTTCTTTCAGACTTATGATGACTTATGCCGGCTCATTGTTTGGCGTTCTTGTTGTTTATCTTGCGAGACACATCTTTGATATGAAGTACGAGCTGATCCCGTTCTTCTATCTTTTCTGCACATTGATTCTCGATTACGTTGTTGCCAGATCGACGATCTACAACGTTAACCTCAGCGTCCAGGAGAAGATCGATGAGCTCAGCACATTTGGATATCTTGCTTTTGACAGACAGTTCAGATTTGTAGGAAGCAACTCCGTTTCCGAGAAGTTCTTCCCTGAGATCAAGAATGCCAGGATCGATTCCAAGATCATTGCCAAGGACTATGCATTAAAGGAACTCATCAAGTGGGTTTCTGACAATGCAAATGAGGCTGCGGCGAAGAAAAAGACGCAGGGTAATTTCAAGAAAGCTATCACGATCAATGATAAGAATCCGAGCGAGAGAAGATATCTTGAATGCGAGATGAGCTTCATTCATTTCGGACTTCAGAATCACGTTTCCGGTTATCTCGTAGAGATCACGGATGTCACAGAGCAGCATAACATGATCGAGACGATGAGCTGGAAGGGCGAGTCTTTGAAGCGTGAGGCAGAGAAGCAGGCCAAGAGAGCCAAGTCCATGCAGATGTCCACCATCCTCGGCATGGCGGCCATGATCGAATCTAGAGACAACTCAACGGGCGGTCACATCAACAGAACATCCGAATGCGTAGCCCTCTTCGTAAACCATCTCCGTACGCTCGACGATTACAACATGAGCGAGAGTTACTGGGACGCTGTAGTCAATGCCGCTCCTTTGCACGACCTCGGAAAGATAACGGTAGACGATGCCATCTTAAGAAAGCCTACGGGACTTAATGATGATGAATACGAGCAGATGAAGAAGCACGCCGAGAACGGTGCCAAGATAATGAACAAGGTATTGGAAGACGTTGACGACAAGGAGTTCGTTACTGTCGCTACCAATGTTGCACACTATCACCACGAGAAGTATAACGGCACAGGATATCCTGACAGATTAAGAGGCGAGAATATCCCGTTCGAGGCAAGGATAATGGCACTGGCAGACGTTTTCGATGCTCTTGCAAGCCGCCGTTATTACAAGGAACCTATGTCATATGATGAAGCTTTCGAGATCATCAGACAAGAGCTGGGACATCACTTTGACCCGCATCTCGGACGCATATTCATTTCGCTTAAGCAAGAGATCATAGATCTTTACGAGTCATTCGAATCAACTGACTACGCAAGATAATTTATACTTCTTCGTTAATGATATTCTTGACCCATTTATACTTCCGGTAATGTATGAAGACAGCCGGAAGTTTTATTATCTCATCAAGGTTTAAAAGGAAGTAAACGACCATTACGGGCCAGTCGAAAACGAAGGCAGCAATAAAGCCTACGGGTACGATGAAAGCCCACATCGTAAGTGTGTCGCATATAAAACCGAACTTGGTGTCTCCGCCTGCCGAGAAGATTCCGCCGATGAGTGTGGAGTTGATGGATCTTCCGAGAATGTAGTAGCTGCACATCATGAGCATGATGAACAGGTAGTGTTCTGCCGTCTCCGTCATGTTCGTGAAGTGAAGGATCAGAGGAGCTGAAGCGGCGCAGATAAGGCCGAGTATTATTCCTGAGACGATGGTTATCTTAAAGAGTCTGTCGCCGTAATTTTTGGCAGTATCAAGCCTTCCGGCACCTAACTCGTTGCCGATAACGATGACGCTTCCGCTCGCGATGGCGTAGCAGAGGCATGAAGCAAGGTCTTTTACGATGGCTGCAATGCTGTTTGCAGATGCGGCATCTGTTCCGAGATGTCCCATGATGATGGTTATCATCTCAAATCCGAATCCCCAGAGAAGCTGGTTCAGAAGGAAGGGAAGAGAATACTTGGAAAATCTCTTTCTGAGCTCTAAGTCGATTTTAAAGACATTGCTGAATCTGAGTCTGAACTTCGTAAACTTAAGGTTGAAGAAAAGACATATTGCAAAGCCTGCGAAGTTCGAAATGGATGTGGCAAGAGCCGCACCTGAAATGCCCATTTCGGGCGCTCCGAAAAGACCGAAGATAAGAACCGCATTCAGGACTATATTGAGGAATACGATTACGACGCTTGCGAGTGTGCACTGCTTAACGAACCCGACATTCTTAAGAAGGGTTTCGAATATCATCGTAAGTGTC